>JAFDVT010000828.1 GCA_018268875.1 Acidobacteriota bacterium | reverse complement strand
GATGAGTTCGCCGCGGGCGCAGTTCACGATCTTAACGCCGGGCTTCATCAGCATGATGGCTGCGTCGTTGATCATGCCCTGGGTGCTGGGCGTCAGCGCGACGTGCATGGAAATGTAATCGCTCTGGGCGTAAAGCTTGGCGAGGGGCATCAGTTCGATGCCCAGGTCCTTGGCGGTGGCCGGATTGACGTACGGGTCGTGGGCGATCAGGCGCATTTCAAAGGCGCGGGCGCGCTGGGCGACGCCGCGGCCGATCGAACCCAGTCCGACGATGCCTAATGTCTTGCCGCGCAGTTCGGTGCCCAGAAACTTGCGCTTTTCCCAGTTGCCGGCTTTAGTAGAGACGTTCGCTTGCGGGATGCGGCGAGCCAGGGCTAGAAGCAATCCCAGCGTATGCTCGGCCACGGACACGGCGTTGCCACCGGGCGTATTCATCACCAATACGCCGTGGGCGGTGGCCGCGTCCAGATCGACGTTGTCGACGGCGACGCCGGCGCGCCCAACGACACGGAGTTTCGGCGCTTTGGCGAACTGTTCCGCGGTGAGCTTCACTCCGCTGCGCAGGATGAGAGCGTCGCAATCGGAAAGGTGGCGTTCAAATTCTTTGGGGTTGGAAGCGATGACTTCCCAGCCGGGTTGCGCTTTGAGTAAATCGACGGCTGCTGCGAGTGTTGGTTCGGCGAGCAGAACCTTCATAGCGTGGGCATTGCCTGCATAAGCGGTGAAGTTGACCTTAGAATAGCAGACAGGTATGGCGCTTCTCGATCAGATACAAACAGACATGGTGGCCGCGATGAAGGCGAAGGACGAAAGCAGGCTCGGCGTCATTCGCATGATCAAGACGGCCCTGAAAAAACACGAGGTGGACACAATGAAACCCCTCGACGAAGCGACCGAGATGCAGATCCTGAACACGATCGTGAAGCAGCGCAAGGACTCGATCGACATGTTCCGCAAAGGCGGCCGCGAAGAACTGGCCGTCAAAGAAGAAGCCGAGTTGAAACTGGTGGAAGCCTATCTGCCCGCCAGCGCCAGCGAAGAAGACATCGACGCCGCCATTGCCGCCGCGATCGCCGAAACGGGCATCACATCGCTCAAGCAGATGGGACAGGTGATGAACGCCGCCAAGGCCAAACTGGCCGGCAAGCGCATCGACGGCAAGCTTATGAGTGACCGCGTTCGTTCCAAGCTGTCCTAAGTCAGGAAACCCAAAATGCCTCTGCACCCATTGGCGGGCTTGCCCGCTCCAGCCTCGTTGCTGATCGATCCGGCTGCTTTGGAAGCCGCCTATTATTCGAAGAAACCCGATCCGTCGAACCCGGCGGAACTGGTCAGCTTCGGCACCAGCGGCCACCGCGGCACGCCGCTTGACGGCACGTTTACCGAGACGCACATCCTGGCGATCACACAGGCGATCTGCGAATACCGCGCGGCGCAGGGCATCACTGGACCTCTGTATCTGGGCAAGGATTCGCACGGTGCTTCCGCCGCGGCCGAACGCACGGCGATTGAAGTTCTGGCGGCGAACGGCGTCCACACGATCATCGCGGAAAAGGACGGCATCACGCCGACGCCCGTGATTTCGCACGCGATCCTGACCTACAACGACGGGCGTACGAGCGGCCTCGCGGATGGCATCGTGATCACGCCGTCGCACAATCCTCCGGCCGATGGCGGCTTCAAGTACAACCCGCCGAACGGTGGTCCCGCGGATACGGACATCACGGGTTGGGTGCAGAAACGCGCCAACGAACTGATCGCCGGTGGACTCGCGGGCGTCAAGCGCGCATCCACACGCGACACCATCGAAGCTCGCGACCTGATCATGCCCTATGTACGCGATTTGGGCTCTGTGATCGACATGGAAGTGCTGCGCGGGTTGCGCATCGGTGTCGATCCGCTGGGCGGCGCGTCGCTGCATTACTGGCGGCCGATCGCCGAACTGTACCGGCTGGAACTGAAGGTGGTCAACACGACGCAGGACCCGCGTTTCGCCTTCATGACCGTCGATCACGACGGCAAGATTCGCATGGACTGTTCGAGTCCTTATGCGATGGCGAGCCTGGTGGGACTGCGCGATTCGTTCGACATCGCGTTCGGCAACGATCCGGACGCCGACCGGCACGGCATCGTGACGCCGTTCGGGTTGATGAATCCGAATCATTACCTGGCGGTGGCGATTGACTATTTGTTGACCAATCGTCCCGAATGGAGCGCGGATGCGGCGGTCGGCAAGACGCTGGTGTCGAGCGCGATCATCGACAAAGTGGTGGCCTCGCACGGGCGCAAGCTGATGGAGGTGCCGGTCGGATTCAAGTGGTTCGCGCCGGGGCTGTACGACGGTTCGGTGTGCTTCGGCGGCGAGGAAAGCGCGGGCGCAAGCTTCCTGCGTCGCAACGGCAAGGTGTGGACGACGGATAAGGACGGTCTCATTCTGGGGCTGCTGGCGGCGGAGATCACGGCGAAGACGGCGAAGCATCCCGGCGAGCATTACGAGCGGCTGGCGGAGCGCTTTGGATGGTCGTTCTATACGCGGATCGACGCTCCGGCGACGCCCGAGCAGAAAGAGCGGCTGAAGAAGCTGACGCCGGAATCGGTTACGGCAACCGAGATCGCCGGCGATGCGATCACGGCGAAGATGACGAAGGCTCCTGGGAATGGTGCGCCGATTGGGGGTCTGAAGGTGGAGACGGCGAACGCCTGGTTCGCGGCGCGGCCCTCGGGTACGGAGAACATCTGCAAGCTGTACGCGGAGAGTTTTGTGAGCGACACGCATCTGACGCGGGTGGTCGCGGATGCGCAGGCGTTGCTGGGGTAGGCTGTTCTCGCGCTTGACGTCGCCGGTGGTGATGGTCGCCACCGGATTTCCTGGGGTGGAATAGGCAATGGAGGGAGTAGTCCGGGACACACGAGTCGCGTCAGTCTGTCCCCATCGGGAAGTGTCCCCATCGGGAAGTGTCCCGCGCGGGAGAAAGTAAGGGGATGAACGGGCGAGTCACCCTAACTGGCCTTCTG
>JAFDVT010000827.1 GCA_018268875.1 Acidobacteriota bacterium | reverse complement strand
GACCACTGGAAGAAGGCTTACGTCTGCCTCAAGCCTGGTCAGGAAATCGACTTCACCGCCGGGGAGGTCAAGTAAATGGCACTCGTCAAGGTCAAGCCCACCTCCGCCGGACGTCGCGGTGTAGTCAAGGTGGTCCACAAGCACCTCTGGAAGGGCGGCCCCGTTGCTGCGCTCACGGAGAAGCAGAAGTCCACGGCCGGCCGCAACAGCAAGGGTCATATCACGACCCGTCACAAGGGCGGCGGTCACAAGCACCACTACCGTATCGTCGACTTCAAGCGGACGAAGGACGGCATCGTGGCGAAGGTCGAACGCATCGAGTACGACCCGAACCGGAGTGCCCATCTCGCCCTGCTGTGCTACGCCGACGGCGAACGCCGCTACATCATCGCCCCGAAGGGCCTGGTGGTCGGTGCTCAGGTGTCGAGCGGGATCGATGCGCCGATCAAGCCGGGCAACACACTGCCACTTCGCAACATCCCGATCGGCTCGACGATTCACTGCATCGAGATGATGCCGGGCAAGGGTGCGCAGATCGCCCGTGCCGCTGGAACGTCGGCCCAGCTCCAGGCGCGCGAAGGCGCCTATGCAACCTTGCGTCTGCGCTCCGGCGAGATGCGCAAGGTTCATATCGAGTGCCGCGCCACGCTGGGTGAAGTTGGCAACGAAGAGAACAGCCTGCGCCGGATCGGCAAGGCCGGCGCACAGCGCTGGCGCGGTATCCGTCCGACCGTTCGTGGCGTCGCCATGAACCCGGTCGATCACCCGCATGGTGGTGGCGAGGGCAAGACCGCGGCTGGTCGCCATCCAGTGAGCCCGTGGGGCACGCCGACCAAGGGTTACAGGACCCGCCGCAACAAGCGCACGACCGGAATGATCGTGCGCACCCGCCATCAGAAATAGGGGTTAGGACATGGCTCGCTCAATCAAGAAGGGCCCGTTCGTCGACCTCCACCTGATCGACAAGGTGGATACGGCACGCGCGGGTAATGACAAGCGTCCGATCAAGACGTGGTCCCGTCGGTCCACTGTTCTGCCCGATTTCGTCGGGCCCACCATTGCCGTCCATAACGGTCGTCAACACGTCCCCGTGTTCGTGACCGAAAACATGGTCGGTCACAAGCTCGGCGAATTTGCTCCGACGCGTACCTTCAAGGGTCACGCGGCGGACAAGAAAGCCGCCAGCAAGCGCTGAGGGGATCGATATGAACGTGAAATCCACTCTGTGGGGCGTGCACCTCTCGGCGCAGAAGGGGCGACTCGTTGCCGACCAGATTCGTGGTCTGCCGGTCGACCGCGCGCTGAACATCCTGACCTTCATGCCCAAGAAGGGCGCGGTGATCATTCGCAAGGTGCTCGAATCGGCCATCGCGAACGCCGAGCACAACGAGGGTGCGGACATCGACGAACTGAAGGTGACGAGTGTCCACGTTGAACAAGGACCGACGCTGAAGCGCTTCACGGCTCGCGCCAAGGGACGTGGCAATCGCATTTCGAAGCGGACTTGTCACATCTTCCTCACCGTCGGCGACGAGCCGTTGCGGCACAAAGCGTAAGGGGACCTTAATGGGACAGAAGATTCATCCGATCGGGTTCCGGCTTGCCGTTCAACGGAACTGGTCGTCCAAGTGGTACGCGAACAGCAAGAACTTCCCGGGGATGCTGAAGGAGGACATCAAGGTCCGCGCCTTCCTGAAGAAGAAGCTCGCGCACGCGGCCGTGAGTCGCGTGGTCATCGAGCGGCCGGCCAAGAATGCACGGATCACCGTGTACTCTGCCCGGCCCGGCGTCGTGATCGGGAAGAAGGGCGAGGACATCGAATCCTTGCGCGGTCAGCTTCAGAAGCTGATGGGTGTGCCGGTGCACGTGAACATCGAGGAAGTGCGCAAGCCCGAACTCGACGCTCAACTGATCGCGGACTCCATCGGGGCTCAGCTCGAGAAGCGGATCATGTTCCGCCGTGCCATGAAGCGTGCGATGCAGAATGCGATGCGTCTGGGCGCCCAGGGCATCAAGATCATGAGCTCCGGACGTCTGAACGGCATCGAGATCGCCCGTACCGAGTGGTATCGCGAAGGTCGCGTGCCGCTTCATACGCTGCGCGCAGATATCGATTACGGGTTCGCCGAAGCGAAGACCACTTACGGCGTTATTGGCATCAAGGTGTGGGTATTCAAGGGTGAGGTTCTGGGGCGCGGCGAACAGCCGGCACAGCCCGTTCAGGCCGAGCCGGAGAAGAAGAGCAGAAAGCCGGGGGCGAAGAATGCTGCAGCCAGCTAGAACCAAATACCGGAAGCAACAGAAAGGGCGCAACACCGGCATCGCGACGCGGGGCAACAAGGTCAGCTTCGGCGAGTTCGGGTTGAAGGCCGTCGGCCGTGGTCGCCTGACCGCACGTCAGATCGAGGCCGCGCGTCGTGCGATGACCCGACACATCAAGCGTGGTGGGCGCATCTGGATCCGGATCTTCCCCGACAAGCCGATTTCGACGAAACCCGCCGAAGTCCGGATGGGTAACGGGAAGGGGAATCCTGAGTACTTCGTGGCAGAGATCCAGCCCGGCAAGGTGTTGTACGAGATGGACGGGGTGGACGAGGTGCTGGCGCGCGAGGCATTCCGTCTCGCGGCGGCCAAGTTGCCGATCGCCACGACATTTGTGACGAGACAGGTGGGCTCATGAAAGCGAAGGAACTCCGTGGTAAGTCGCCCCAGGAACTCGCGCAGGAGCTCGAGTCCCTGCTCAAGGCGCAGTTCAGCTTGCGCATGCAGCATGCGACGCAGCAGTTGAACAACAACAGCGAGATTCCAAAGGTTCGCCGGGATATCGCCCGTGTGCGGACGCTCATGACCGAGGCGGCGAGGAAGCCATGACAGAAACCAGCGTATCCCGCACGCTCACGGGACGAGTGGTGAGCGACAAGATGAACAAGACGGTGACCGTCCTGATCGAGCGGCGGGTCAAGCACCCGCTGTACGGTAAGGTGATGATCCGTTCGCAGAAGTACCACGCCCACGATGAGAACAATGAGTTCCATCCCGGGGATCTGGTGACGATCGAAGAATGCCGTCCCCTGTCGCGCACGAAGGCTTGGCGGGTCGTGCGCCTGGTCGAGAAGTCTAAAGACGTCTCGTGATTTCGGTTGCGTACGGGCCTCACGGCCCGTACAATGCCGGGCTTTCCATCGGCGTCCTTCTTTGGCGTCGATTTCACCCGAACGGGATCCAAGACTGCCCGACAGCTAGTTCAGTGCGCGGAGCAAGTTGGAGCGAGGATAACCATGATTCAGATGCAGTCCATTTTGGACGTCGCCGACAATACCGGGGCGCGCTCGGTCATGTGCATCAAGGTATTGGGCGGCTCCAAGCGGCGCTATGCCGGCATTGGTGATGTGATCAAGGTCAGTGTCAAGGATGCGGCCCCGCGCGGACGCGTCAAAAAAGGCGAGATCTACAGCGCGGTCGTCGTCCGGACGGCGAAGGGAGTGCGACGTCAGGATGGCTCGCTTGTCCGCTTCGACTCCAACGCGGCAGTGTTGTTGAACAACAAGCTCGAGCCCATCGGCACGCGTATTTTCGGACCCGTCACTCGTGAATTGCGTACGGAACGGTTCATGAAGATCGTGTCGCTCGCGCCGGAAGTGCTGTGAGGGAGTGAGGAAATGCGGAAGATTCGAAAGGGCGACAGCGTCGTCGTGATCGCAGGAAAAGACAAGGGCAAGCGCGGTACGGTTGCCCTCGTCGAGAGCGATCAGCGCGTGGTGGTCGAGGGTGTGAATCGCGTGAAGAAGCATCAGCGTCCGAACCCGATGCGCAACGCGCCTGGTGGAATTGTGGAAATCGAGAAATCGATTCATGTCTCGAACGTGGCCATCTTGAATCCCGTGACGCAGTCTGCCGATCGCGTCGGGTTTCGAGTACTTGAGGACGGGCGGAAAGTGCGCTTCTTCAAGTCGAACGGCGAGATGGTCGACGCGTAAGGAGAGGACATGACGCGCCTGCAGCAGTACTACCGCGAAAGCATCGTGCCTCAACTGGTAAAGCAGTTCGGGTACCGGTCGGCAATGGAAGTTCCGCGCATCGAGAAGATCGTCCTGAACATGGGCGTCGGTGAGGCGGTGGCGGACAAGAAGGTGATGGATCATGCCGTCAGCGACATGACCAAGATCGCTGGCCAGAAGCCCGTGATCACCAAGGCACGGAAGGCGATTGCAGGATTCAAGATCCGGCAGGGCTATCCGGTCGGGTGCACGGTCACGCTCCGTCGCTCGCAGATGTACGAATTCCTCGATCGCTTCGTGTCCATCGCGCTGCCGCGCGTTCGCGACTTCCGCGGAATCTCGCCGCGTGGTTTCGACGGTCGCGGTAACTTCAACATGGGCATCAAGGAACAGATCATTTTCCCGGAGATCGACTACGACAAGGTCGATGCGCTCCGCGGGCTGAATGTCACGTTCACCACCAGTGCCAAGACGGACGACGAAGCGAAGGCGCTGTTGCTGGCGTTCCGTTTCCCCTTCAGGAACTAGACAGAATCATGGCGAAGACTGCTCTGATCAATAGAGAAGAGAAGCGCCGCGCTCTCGTCGCGAAGTTCGCGCCGAAGCGTGCCGAACTCAAGGCCATCATCGACGATGGCAAGGCTTCGGAAGAGGACAAGGCGATTGCGCGCAATGCGCTGCAAAAGCTTCCGCGGAATGCGAGTGCGGTGCGCCTGCGCAATCGGTGCGCGCTCACCGGCCGTCCGCGTGGGTTTTACCGGAAATTCGGACTTGCGCGGAACAAGGTGCGCGAGATTGCGATGCGAGGCGAGATTCCCGGCCTCACCAAGGCCAGCTGGTAAGGAGGATCGATATGAGCATGAGCGATCCCATTGCGGATATGCTGACCCGCATCCGTAACGCGCAGACCGCCGAGAAGCCGTCGGTCAGCATGCCCGCGTCCAAGTTGAAGAGCGCCATCGCGCGCGTTCTGAAGGACGAGGGTTACATCGATGAGTTTGCTACGCACTCCAACGACGGCAAGCCGACTCTCGAAATCGCGCTGAAGTACTACTCCGGCAGCCCGGTCATCGAGCGGATCGAGCGAGTCAGCCGTCCGGGGTTGCGGATCTACAAGGGTGCGAATGACATCGCTCCGGTCATGAATGGTCTCGGGATCGCGATCGTCTCGACGTCGCAGGGGGTCATGACGGATCGCAAGGCGCGTGCGAGCGGTATCGGCGGCGAAGTCCTTTGTATCGTGGCTTGAGGTAACGACCATGTCTCGCATTGCGAAGTATCCGGTAGCTGTTCCCGCTGGCGTGGACGTCACGATCGGGGATGGTCAGATTTCGATCAAAGGTCCGCTCGGTGGCCTGGTGCAGGCGACGACCGGCGATGTCCTGGTGAGTCGCGAGGGCGATCAACTGGTGTTTCGGGCGGCCAACGACTCGCAGCACGCTGGGGCGATGTCCGGAACACTGCGCGCGCTCGTGGCCAAGATGGTCCACGGTGTGACGAAGGGTTTCGAGCGAAAACTGAATTTGGTGGGCGTGGGCTATCGCGCTCAAGCGCAGGGTGACGGTGTCAACCTCACGCTCGGATTTTCCCATCCGGTCGTGCACAAGTTGCCGGCAGGCGTGAAGGCGGAGACGCCCACGCAGACGGAGATCGTCCTGAAGGGGACGAGCAAGCAGATGGTCGGGCAGGTGGCCGCGGAAATCCGCGCATATCGCCCGCCCGAGCCCTACAAGGGCAAGGGCGTTCGTTACGCGAACGAGGTCGTGGTCATCAAGGAAACCAAGAAGAAGTAAGCGAGGGCGCGGAAATGTTGACGAAGAAGGAAACGCGCCTCCGGCGGGCGCGGCAGACCAGAGCGAAGATCTCCGAGTTGAAGGCGGTGCGACTGTCGGTGTACCGCTCGAACTTGCACATCTACGCACAGGTGATCGATGCGACCGGCAGCCATGTGCTGGCGTCTGCTTCTACTGTCGAGGGCGAAGTGCGGGCTGCGGGTGGTCGTGGATCCACGGTGGATGCCGCGAAGCTCGTCGGGCAACGCATTGCCGAACGAGCGAAGGCGAAGGGCGTGACGAAGGTCGCGTTCGATCGATCCGGTTTCAGCTATCACGGTCGGGTCAAGGCCCTGGCCGACGCCGCCCGCGAAGCCGGGTTGCAGTTCTGAGGAGTCGGACGCAATGGCGAGAAATCCAAAGAATATGCCCAACCAAGACGATCGCGGCGATGGTCTGCGCGAGAAGATGGTTGCGGTCAATCGAGTCACCAAGGTCGTCAAGGGCGGGCGGATTCTCGGCTTCGCGGCGTTGACTGTCGTCGGTGATGGCGATGGTGGTATCGGGATGGGCAAGGGCAAGGCCCGTGAAGTGCCGGTCGCGGTGCAGAAGGCGATGGACGAAGCGAGGAGGAAGCTCGTCAAGGTCAGTCTCAAGAACGGCACGTTGCAGCATGCGGTGCTGGGCGAGCACGGTGCGGCGCGCGTTCTCATCCAACCGGCCTCCGAAGGTACCGGGATCATCGCGGGCGGTCCGATGCGGGCCATCTTCGAAGTGATGGGGGTCACCAACGTGCTGGCGAAGTGCATCGGTTCGACGAATCCTTACAACGTCGTCCGGGCGACGATCAATTGCCTTCTCGCGATGAATACGCCGTCGGAAATCGCGGCGAAGCGTGGCAAGACGGTCGAAGAGATCCTGGGGTAAGTCATGGCTGCCACCGATTCGAAGAAGACAGTGAAGGTCACGCTGGTGCGTAGTGTCATCGGGACTCGTGAGTCGCACCGCGCGACCGTTCGGGGCCTGGGTCTCCGGCGCATCAACCACGTGGTCGAACTCGAGGACACGCCTGCGGTCCGCGGGATGATCCATAAGGTTGCATACCTGGTGAAGGCTGAGTAATGACCATGAAACTGAATGACATCAAGCCGGCGGATGGCGCGAAGCACAGCAAGCGTCGCGTCGGTCGCGGCATCGGCAGCGGTCTGGGCAAGACGGCCGGTCGCGGGCACAACGGTCAGAAGTCCCGTTCGGGCGGCTTCCACAAGGTCGGCTTCGAGGGCGGACAGATGCCGCTGCAGCGTCGTCTGCCCAAGCGCGGCTTCATCTCGCTCACGCGCGACGACACGGTCGAGGTGCGGTTGTCCGCCCTTCAGACGCTTGAAGTCGACACCGTCGACCTGGACGTACTCAAGGCCGCCGGCATCGTGCGGCGTGATGCACTCGCTGCCAAGATCATCCTGGCTGGGACGATCGAGCGTGCCGTGAAAGTTGCCGGCGTCCGCGTGACGAAGGGAGCCAAGGTCGCGATCGAAGCTGCGGGCGGCAGCATTGTCGACGCCTGACGGATACGACGTTGGCAACTGACAAGACTGCGGGTGGGGCCGGGGCGAAGTTCGGCGACTTGAAGCGCCGGCTCACGTTTCTGCTCGGGGCATTGATCGTCTACCGGATCGGAGCACACGTTCCCGTCCCCGGTATCGATCCCGTGCAGCTGGCTGAATTGTTCAAGAGCCAGCAGGGCGGCATCCTCGACATGTTCAACATGTTCTCGGGTGGCGCGCTCTCCCGGTTCACGATCTTCGCGCTGGGGATCATGCCGTACATCTCGGCGTCGATCATCATGCAGCTGTTGACGGTGGTCTCGCCCCAACTCGAGTCCTTGAAGAAGGAAGGTGAGGCCGGGCGGCGAAAGATCACTCAGTACACGCGATATGGAACTCTGGTGCTCGCGACGTTCCAGGGGTTCGGGATCGCAATTGCGCTTGAATCCCAGCGCGGACTGGTAATCGAGCCTGGGCTGCTCTTCAGGCTGACTACGGTTGCGACGCTCGTGACCGGGACGATGTTCCTGATGTGGCTGGGTGAGCAGATCACCGAACGTGGCGTGGGGAATGGCATCTCGCTGATTATCTTCGCTGGCATCGCTGCGGGTCTGCCCCGTGCCATCGGCGGGACGCTCGAATTGACGCGAACGGGCTCGTATTCGATTCCGGTCGTGCTGTTTCTGTTCGTGATCGCAGTGCTGGTGACAGCCCTTGTGGTGTTCGTCGAGCGCGGCCAGCGGAAGATCCTGGTGAATTACGCGAAGCGGCAGGTCGGAAGGAAGGTCTACGGCGGGCAGAGTTCGCACTTGCCGCTCAAGCTGAACATGGCCGGTGTGATTCCTCCCATCTTCGCGTCCAGCATCATCCTGTTTCCCGCGACACTGGCCGGATGGTTCGGTTCCAGCGAGAACATGAACTGGCTGAAGGACATCGGAGCGACGTTGCATCCGGGGCAGCCCGTCTACGTCCTGTTGTATGCGTCGGCGATCGTCTTCTTCTGTTTCTTCTACACGGCGCTCGTGTTCAACCCGAAGGAGACGGCCGAGAATCTGAAGAAAGGTGGTGCGTTCGTTCCCGGGATCAGACCGGGCGACCAGACGGCGCGGTATATCGAAAGAATCATCATGCGGTTGACGCTGGCCGGCGCCCTCTACATCACGGTGGTGTGCCTGCTTCCGGAGTTCCTGATCGTGAAGTGGAACGTGCCGTTCTACTTCGGCGGCACGAGCTTGCTGATCATTGTCGTGGTGACCATGGATTTCATGGCGCAAGTACAGGCATACATGATGTCCCACCAGTACGAGAGCCTGCTCAAAAAGGCGAACTTCAAAGGTGGCGCGTTTCCGACGCGATAGAGCAAAAGCGCATGTCAAAGGAAGACACGATCCAGATGCAGGGCGAGATTCTCGAAACCCTGCCGAACGCCACCTTCAGGGTGAAACTCGAGAACGGGCATGTCGTGCTCGGACACATTTCCGGAAAGATGCGGATGCACTACATCCGGATTCTTCCCGGAGACAAGGTAACAGTGGAACTTACGCCCTACGATCTGTCGCGCGCGCGCATCGTGTTCCGGGCAAAGTGAGCAGCGCGCCGTAGGTTCAGGAGAGGACGCATGAGAGTTCAAGCTTCGGTCAAGAAGATTTGCCGCAAATGCAAGATCATCCGACGCAATCGGGTGGTGCGGGTGATCTGTGAGGATCCGCGCCACAAGCAGCGTCAAGGCTGATTTTCGGCAAACCTAGTCCACACGAACGCAACAGGCGAACAGGTTCAAGCATGGCACGCATCGCAGGGGTCAACATCCCGAATCATCAGCACGCGGAGATCGCACTGACGTCGATCTACGGCATCGGTCGTACACGTGCGAAGAAGATCTGCGTCGATTCGGGTATCGCGCCGACGACGAAGATCAAGGAACTCTCCGATGCCGAGATGGATCGGGTTCGGGAGCAAGTGGGCAGATACACGGTCGAGGGTGATCTGCGTCGTGAAGTATCGATGAGCATCAAGCGCCTCATGGATCTCGGTTGTTACCGCGGCATTCGCCATCGCCGCGGCTTGCCGGTCAGAGGGCAGCGGACGCGCACGAATGCACGCACCCGCAAGGGTCCGCGCAAGGCCGTGCGGTCCGGCGGCAAGTGATGCATCCAGTTTGAAAGTCTAAGGGACACGCGCAAATGGCAAAGGCACAAACGCGGGTGCGGAAGAAGGTCAAGAAGAATGTGGCGGAAGGCATTGCGCACATTCATGCGTCCTTCAACAACACCATCGTGACGATCACCGACCGGCAGGGTAACGCCCTGTCTTGGGCTACTTCGGGTGGCGCAGGATTCAAGGGGTCGCGCAAGTCGACGCCCTTCGCGGCGCAGGTCGCTGCAGAAGCGGCCGGCAAGGCGGCTCAGGAATGCGGGGTGAAGAACCTCGAAGTACGCATCAAGGGCCCTGGTCCGGGTCGCGAGTCTGCCGTTCGCGCATTGAATGCCGTCGGCTTCAAGATCACGAGCATCGCGGATGTGACGCCCGTTCCCCACAACGGCTGCCGGCCGCCGAAGAAGCGTCGGATCTGAAGGGAAGGAGTTGAGCGATGGCCAGAAACCTCGATGCAAAATGCCGCCAGTGCCGGCGAGAGGGAGAGAAGCTCTTCCTCAAGGGCGAGAAGTGTTTCACGGACAAGTGTTCGATCGAACGGCGTAGCTACGCCCCGGGTCAGCACGGCCAGAAGAACACCAGGATTTCCGACTACGGTACCCAGCTGCGCGAGAAGCAGAAAGTCCGTCGGATCTACGGTGTGCTCGAGCGCCAGTTCCGTCGTACGTACAAGGAAGCCGACCGCCGCAAGGGCATCACGGGCGAGAATCTGCTCCAGCTCCTGGAAGGCCGTCTCGACAACGTCGTCTACCGGATGGGCTTCGGTGCGTCCCGCACGGAAGCGCGCCAGGTGGTCCGCCACAACGGCATCACGGTGAATGGTCGGCGGGTCAACATTCCGTCGTACAACGTCAAGCCCGGCGACGTGATCGAAGTGGCCCAGCACGCCAAGAGTCATCTGCGGATCAAGGCAGCTGCCGAGGCGGCGGAAGGTCGCGGGCATCCCGAGTGGGTCGAGGTCGAT
>JAFDVT010000826.1 GCA_018268875.1 Acidobacteriota bacterium | reverse complement strand
TTCAGCAGCAGGTCGCGCAGGTACCGCGTCCCGGCCTCGATGTTCTGCTCGGGGTCGCTGGGGTCGGCGTGCAGCGCCGCCGCCGTACCCGGCATCAATTGCATCACGCCAATCGCGCCCTTGTTCGAAACCGCGCCCATCTGGTACGCCGATTCGGCCTTGGCCACCGAATGCACGATTTCAGGAGGCAGCCCATGCTGGATCGCCGCCCGCGTCACCATTTCCTGGATGCTCAGTTTCGGCTTCCCGGCCGGGGTGGTAGCGGATTCGACCGCGGCCGTCGCAACCACCGGAGGCGCGACGTAATCGTCCTTTTCGATCTCTTCCACCTGGTCCTCGCGAACCTCGGTGATGCCCCCAACTGTATGCAAATACAGTACGCCACCCTGCCGTTCGATCTTGCTCGCGGTAATCCGGAACCCCGTCTTCAAAACGACGTGCTCCGCCGCGCCCACGGTGGTAATCGAGGCCAAAGTCAAAATTCCGAAAAGACGAACCATGTTGCAGTCGCTGCTACTTGAGTATGACGTAGCGAAAGAGAAAAACGTGTAAAACTGGATATTCAGATCCAGATATGCAATTATAGAAGCATGCTGTCACAGACAGTCGAGTACGCACTCCGCGCCATCGTGGCACTTGCCGGCGATGAGACGACCTCCTGGACGGCGCAAGCGCTTGCCGCCAAAACCCAGGTCCCGGCCAGCTACCTTTCAAAGGTGCTGCAGTCCCTCGCCAAAGCGAACCTTGTTGTCGCCCAGCGCGGGCGCAACGGCGGTTTCGTCCTGGCCAAGCCCGCCTCCGTGATTACCGTGCTCGAAGTCGTCAACGCTGTCGAACCCATCCAGCGCATCCAAAAGTGTCCGCTTGCGCTGGCCTCCCACGGCGTTCGCCTCTGCTCGCTCCACCGTATGCTCGACGACGCCTACGCCATGGTCGAACGCGTCTTCGGAACCGCCACCATCGCCAGTATCCTCGCCGAACCGAACCCGGCGCGCCCCCTTTGTGATCAAGCAGGAGCCCTCCATGTCCTTCATGCGCTTTAGCCTTGTAGCCGCGGCCGCCACTGCCCTGTTTGCGGGACTCAGCGGTTCCTACATCGTCCCCCTGGAGCACACGGCCATCGAATACGCCAAGCGCCCCGTCGACGACCCCGTCGCGCGCCTCCAGAAACGGATTTCCTCAGGCGAAGTCAAGCTCACTTTCGACCAGGAGTTCGGCTACCTGCCTTCCGTCCTCAAGGCGCTCGGTCTCAAGACCGAATCGCAGATCCTCGTCTTTTCGAAGACCAGCTTCCAGGCCCCGCGCATCGCCCCGCGCCTGCCTCGCGCGCTCTATTTCGGCGACGATGTCTCCACCGGCTTCGTCCGTGGCGGCGACGTGCTCGAGTTTGCCGCCGTCGACCCCAAGCAGGGCGTCATCTTCTACACGCTTGACCAGGAACCGGTGGCCAAGCCCCGCTTCGATCGCCAGGACACCTGTCTGCAATGCCACGCCACCGGCGGCACGCTCGGCGTACCCGGCCTTGTCGTACGTTCGGTCTTCCCCGACACCTCCGGCATGCCGCAATTTCAGGGCGGCAGTTTCGTCACCGATCACCGCAGCCCCTTGAAGGAACGCTGGGGAGGCTGGTACGTCAGTGGTTCGCACGGCGCAACCCAGAAACACATGGGCAACGCGTTGGTCCGCGACAAGGAAAAGCCCACCGACCTCGATACGGAAAATACGCAGAATCAGCAGTCTTTGCAGGGAAAGTTCGACACCGGCGCGTACCTCAGCCCGCATAGCGACATCGTCGCGCTGATGACTTTCGAACACCAGACCCGCATGACCAACCTCATCACTCGCGTCGGTTACGAAGCCCGTATGGCGCTATCGGACAACGCGGCCATGAACGAGGCGTTCGCCCGTCCCAAGGGCGAATGGAGCGATTCGACGCGCCGCCGCATCCAGTCGCCGGTCGAGGAATTGCTCGACTATATGTTGTTTGTCGAAGAATCGCCGCTGGCCGAACCGATCAAGGGCGTCTCAGGCTTCACCGACACGTTCGCCAAAGCCGGCCCGCGCGACCCCAAGGGTCGTTCCCTCCGCGACCTCGACCTGCAGACGCGTTTGTTGAAGTATCGCTGCAGCTTCCTGATTTACTCGGAAGCGTTCGACGGCATGCCGGTGGAAGTCAAGGACCGCGTGTACCGCCGCCTCTGGCAAGTGCTCACGGGCGAGGATAAGGACAAACGGTTCGCGATGCTGCCCCAGCAGGAGCGCGACGCCATCCGCGAAATCCTGGTGGCCACGAAGAAGGGTCTGCCGTCGTATTGGCGGTAGAGCTAAGTGGTCCGAATCCGCACGCGCGACCGGAAGAACACCGCCAGCAACAGCAGGATCACGAACGACAAGGCCGCGGAAGATAGCCAGAACGCCTTCCAGTCGCGGCCTTGCGCCGTTGTGAAGAAGTCGATCGTCCACCCCGAAAACAGCGACCCCAGGAACATCCCCACGCCGTAGGTCAGAAACATCACCAAGCCCTGCGCCGTCCCTCGCAGATGCTGTGGCGCCACTTGATCCGTGTAGATCTGCCCGGTCATAAAGAAGAAGTCGTAACAAATGCCATGCAGTAGAATCGCGCCGTAAAACATCCACATCAGGTCTCCGGCGTTGCCGTAGGCGAGCAACGTATACCGGGCGGCCCACGACGCCAGACCCAGCAGCAGAATCGACTTCAACGACAGCGCCCGGAAGATAAACGGCATCGCGAGCATCATCAGGACTTCGGATACCTGTCCCAGCGTCATCTTGCCCGCCGCGTTGACCACGCCCGCTTCATTCAGATACGCGTTGGTGAACGAGAAGTAAAACGCCAGCGGAATGCACGCCAGCACCGACGCGGCGACAAACACCGCAAACGTACGGTCCTTCATCATCACCAGCGCGTCGAACCCGATCGCCGACCGCCAGTTGAACTCCTCGTCCTTCGCCTTGGGAGGCGTGTGCGGCAGCGTGAACGAATACAGCCCCATCACCACCGAAGCTCCCGCCGAAACCAGGAACGCCATCGAGGATCGCTCCAGCCCGAACCCGCCGATCACCTGGTTCACCGCGATGTGCCCCAGCGTCGCGAACAGCCGTATGCGTGGAAAATCCGTCGACGCATTGGCGACGTTGCGCAGTGTCAGCGAGTTGGTCAGCGCGAGGGTAGGGAAGAAACACAGGCAGTAGGCGAGCATCAGCAAATACACGCTGGTGAACGTCTTCGCTGTGGATACGAGGTACAGCAGTACCGCGCCGATCAGGTGCAGCGTCCCCAATACGCGTTCGGCCG
>JAFDVT010000825.1 GCA_018268875.1 Acidobacteriota bacterium | reverse complement strand
ACCTGCTGGGGAACGATCGCGCGGGCATCGAGCGGATTTGCAGCCTCGCGATGCTGGCGGGGCTGTCGCAATCGAGCCGGCCTCGGGATTGGCCTCGCGATCTGGTGTTGGCGTGCGCGCCGGAACTGGGCGATCACACGGCTGACGGGGTTTCGGCGGCGCTCCTTCGCTGCTGCTATCACGAAGACAAACAGGAATTGGGCGAGGCTCGCGAGTGGATCGCCGATGCCTTGGCGGGGCGTCGCGCCTGGCCGGAAATCAAGCGGCCGATCCTGTATGCCACGGCGGCGCTGGTACACGCCAAGCTTGGCGACGCGGGCCGGGCGCGCGAGTACTTCGACGAGGCGGGCGATGGCGGCGGTGGACTGCTCGACGAATACACGATGCTGCATACGAAGGCCTTTGTTTTGGCGGCGGAAGGCGATCGCACGGCGGCGCGCGAGGCCGCGTTGGCGGCTTTGGAGCGGTTGCCGAAGCAGATCAAGATGATTCAGGACGCGGCGCGCGCGGATCTCGAAGGGATCGCCGGGCGATCAGAGTCGCGACAGCAGTAAGCGGAAGGCGTTGGCCCGGTGGCTGACCTCGTGCTTGCGGGTGGCGTCCGCTTCTCCGAAGGTGCAGCCGAAGGGCGGGTAGTAAAACAACGGGTCGTAGCCGAAGCCGTGGGGGCCTTTCGGTTCGTCGGCGACGATTTCGCCTTCGACGGTGCCTCGGACGGTCAATACGGGTTCGCCTTTTTCGGCCAGCGCGATGGCGCAGACGAATCGGGCGGTTCGATTCGGATTTCCTTTTAAGTTTTCCAGTAACAGACGGTTGTTGGCCTGGTCGTCGCCGTGGGTGCCGGCGTAGCGCGCCGAGTGGACTCCGGGGGCGCCGTTGAGCGCGTCCACCTCGAGGCCGGAATCGTCGCAGAAGACGGGTCCTGGGGCGAAGGCTGAATAATACAGCGCCTTGAGCATGGCGTTCTCTTCAAATGTCGTGCCGGTTTCCTCGGGGGCGGGGATGTCCTTGAGGTTGGGGACGATTTCGACGCGGCGGTTCTCGATCTGGGCGGCGAGCTGGAATTCGCGGAGTTTGCCGGGGTTTCCGGTGGCGCAGTAGAGGATGTTGTTCATTTCGAATTTTGGGCGATGGCGACGCGGGGATGCCCCGCCAGATCGTTGCGGATTTCGGCGTTGGGCAGCAGCGGTTCGAGCTTGGGGACGGCGTCGAAGGCGAGTTCCAGGATGAGCCAGCCTCCGGGCTTGAGCACGACTTTGGATTGCTCGACGAGGCGGCGGTAATGTTGCATGCCGTCCTCTTCGGAAAACAGGGCGAGGTGCGGTTCATGCTCGACCACTTCGCGCTGGAGGGTCGCCGCCTGCACCTTTGGAATGTAGGGCGGGTTCGAGACCACGGCGTCGAGCGAGTGCGGGGCGAAGGCGGACAGAAGGTCGCTTTGCAGGAACGCGATGTTGTTGGCCTCGTGCCGAGCGGCGTTCGCCCTGGCGATGACCAGAGCGGCGGCCGAAATGTCTGTGGCGACGACCGCGCATTCCGAAGCCTCGAGGGCGAGCGTGACGGCGATGGCTCCTGAACCGGTTCCGATGTCGGCGATGCGTCCACCCTTCGTCTTTTCGAGCACGGCTTCGATGAGCAGTTCGGTTTCGGGGCGGGGGATCAGGACCGCCGGAGCGACCTGAAAGTCGCGGCCGTAAAATTCCTGGATACCGGTGATGTACTGCGTGGGCTTACCGTTCAGGCGCTCGTGCAGGTAGCGGCCGTAGTGGATCCACCAGAGTTCCTGCAGCGGGTCGGTGGCATGCGCGTACAGCCACTGGCGAGGCTGGCGGGCGGCGTGCGACAGCAGCACCTCGGCGGTGAGGCGGGGTGCGGCGATGCCGGACTTTTCGAGGAGTTCCGTGCCTTGTTGCAGGGCTTGGCGGACGGTCAACGACAACAATGCTCATGATACTCTGGCGGTTCGATGCATCGCGTGGTGGTTGTGTGGATGCTGGCGGCTGTGACGGCAATGGTCGCGCGCGGCCAGTTTTATGCCGGGGCAGGATCTCGCGTGATCTCGCCGGACGTGCGGGATTACTCCAAACATTCGGTCTACATGGGCGGGTTCGGCAAGGACCGCAAGGCGACTGGGATTCACGATCCGTTGTACGCGCGCTGCGTGGCGTTTGCCGCCGGTAGCAAGACTGCGCCTCTGGTGATTTGCGGCGTCGATTCCATTGGACTCTTTTGGGAAGATACGCTGCGCATCCGCAAGGTTCTGGCACAGCGGAAGGTCGGGGTTCAGGGCCTGATCGTGGCGGCGACGCACTCGCATCAGGCGCCGGACACGATGGGGTTGTGGGGTCCTGGGGAGAAGACCGGGATTGATGAAGCGTACACCAGTCGCGTGATCGCGGGGACTGCGGACGCGGCGGCGGAGGCCGTGCGGCGGATGCAGGCGGCGAAGGCCCGTGTCGTGACGGTTCGCAACCCGGAACTCGACAGTTTCATCGACGACGACCGTCCTCCGAAGCGGCATGATTCGGATGTCATCGCGGTTGAGGCTTTGGATGCGCGGACTGGCAAGCCGATCGCGGTGCTGGTGAACTGGGCGAATCATCCCGAGGCGCTGGGGTCGAAGAACCGGATGCTTTCGGCGGACTATGTCGCACGGCTGCGCACTCGCATTGAGGAACTGCATGCGGGCGCGGTGGCGGTGTTCGTGAACGGAGCGCTGGGCGGGATGCAGTCGCCACTGGGGGCCGCGGTGCCGGGCGGGTTGAAGGACGGTACGTTCGAAAAGGCGGAATACATTGGCGTTCGGGTGGCGGATTTGACGGCGGCGGCTTTGGACAAGGCCGGCGAAGTGGAAATTGGCCGCGTCGAATACCGCGAAAAGACGATTCGCATTCCGTTGAGCAATCCAGGGTTCCGGCAGGCGATGGAGAAGAACATGTACGCCGGACGGAAGCCGCTGAACGCCGATGGTACGACCACGACTGTCGTGGGGATGTTCCGGCTGGGGACGGTGCTGGAGGGCGCGACGGTTCCCGGCGAACTGTATCCCGAGTTGTCGGTGGGTGGCGTCGAACGGTACACGGGCGCGGACTTTCCACAGGCGCCTATCGAGCCCGCGGTGAAGGCATCGATGATGCGGGCGCCGCACCGGATGCTGATTGGACTGGCCAACGACGAGATCGGCTACATCATTCCCAAGGCCGAATGGGACGATGCGGCGCCGTGGCTGAACGGGGCAAAGAAGCGCTGGTACGGCGAGGTGAACTCGATCGGACCGGAGGCGGCGCCGGCGATTGCCGCGGCATTGGCGGAATTATTCGGCAAATAAGACATGATCGACGCATTTTTGTTTGACCTCGATGGAGTGATCATCGATTCCATGCCCCTGCACACGGTGGCGTGGCGGGAGTATCTGACGCGGTTCGGGTT
>JAFDVT010000824.1 GCA_018268875.1 Acidobacteriota bacterium | reverse complement strand
GTGAGAGTGCAAGTAAGCACTTTCGCGGCCAACGGCATGTCTAGCCGTACCAACCACCTACGATAGCGCAGGTGTCCGATTTTGGGACGCGCGCGTTCCGTGGACGATTCAAGCCACCTGTGCCCAGGCGCTCAAAGCCCGTGTCCTGAGAAGCGTTTGGCGTTGCACCGGACCGGCAATCCGGAGCCTTACGCCGGTCTGTCCACATTCGCAAGGCTCGGCCTCCACCGTCCCGAAAAGACCGCTAGGAGCGAACGCTTCGCCGCGCTCTTCCCACCAGGAAAGCGGTTCGCGGAACCAGAGCTCGCCGTTGGCGTCCGCCGTCCATTGCGCGCCCTTGGCGGCGTGCAAACCGTCGTGCGCGATGCACTCGGTGGCCAGCAGTCCCGAAGCACAGTAAATCTGTTCGTAGATCGGGACGCCGAAAGCCGACCACAGCTCGTCGCGATCCTCGCTGGTCAGCCAGGGCTGTTCGGTATGGAAAGTCACAACCAGCGAGTGTCCGACGCTGTCCAACCGGGGCATCCCCGCCATGCGAAGGCTGGCCAAAAACAGCAATTGCCCCAGCGAACCGGCAATCGACTGCGGTTCGTATTCCTGCAGTTTTTCGAGCCACCGGTAGTTGGTGCTGGTGGGGACAAAAGTCTTGGTGTTAGTCTGTCGCCTAAACCCTGACAGGAGTACAGCAGTACGCGGCGGAGGTGCTCCGGCGGGGTGGCGAAATGCGGCTCTGCGGGCGATCATTACAGAGCTGTAGTGCCGTTGACCGCCCCTTTGTATCAGGAAAAATCGAGTACGCGGACGAGATTTCCGCCGAGGATGAATTCCGCTTCCTCTTTGCCTAACCCAAGCTCGTACAATGCCTTAGCCTGCTCCTCAAATACGGGTATGTTCCACCCCCGCGGGAAGTAGCTGGAGTCGGTTCCAAACAGCAGCCGTTTGTAGCCGAGCGTGTCCATGGCGCGATGCAGAACGGTGCGAAGGTCCAGGCCCTCGATCTTCATCCAGGAGTTGGAACTCGACGTATCGAGATACACATTGGGACATTGCGAAGCCAGCATCAGCGCCTCGCGGAACAGGCCGGCGCCGAAGTGCGGGATGATGAACCGGACGTCGGGATTGGCATGGGCGAGCGATTCGAGTTCGAGCGGATTGGAATACCGGGGGTCAATAATCGTCGGCAGGCCGAGCTTGCGGCGAAAACCGAGGCTCAGGATGCCGCAATGGACAAAAACGGCCGCACGCCCGGCGCACTGGCGGATGGCGTCGGTGCACTTGGGGTCATGCAGGGAATAGCGATGCAGGGCCGGAAACAGGCAGAGTCCACGGATGCCGGGATTTTCGTTGAGGACGGCCGCGGCATCCTGGTGCATCGGATCGAACATCGTGAAGCCGTAAAAGCGCGTGGGGTGAGCGAGCGCGACGGCGGAAACCGACCCCGCATCAGCCTGATGGCTGGCGATAAGAACGGCCCGGTCCACGCCATGCTGGCTCAGTTCGGCGATCCAGCGGTTCCCCAACTGCAAGCTCGGCTCAACAGGATCGGGGATTTCCCATCCGAGGGCGGAAGCAAGGTCCACGCCGGGCTTTTGCGCGCCGAGCAACTGGAAGAATTTGGGGGAGAAGAAATGGACGTGGGCGTCCGAAACAGCGATAGGTCCCCAAGGGGATTCGGCCATGCGTTCAAGGTAACAAGCCTTGGCCTCTTTCGCGCAAAAAGTGAATCGCTTCTACATCGGTGACGATCCGAACTCCGTCGCTGGCAGCATACTCCAGTACTCGCGGTTCACGAAAAGCCAGATCGTTCGTGCAAAGAAGATGAGCACGCCCAAGAATCGCCGTCTGCAAGATCGGATCGTCATCTGGATCGGATACTACGGCCGGAATTGAACTCGGAAGCGAGACCAATTTCCCGTATCTGCTCAGGCGACTTAGAAAGCCGTCGATATCTTCGGCTTGCAGGGGCCACCGTTTTGCGAGATGCGGATACTGCAACACGCGGGCCACCTCCACCAGTATCGGCGCCGAAATCAATAACGTATTCGGAAACCGGAGGCATCGCACCAGGAGTTCCGTGGCCAGGCTCCCAACCTTGGCACTGGGACTCGCACGAACCAGAATGTTGGCGTCCAGGACTGTATCGATGGAGTCTATTTCCAAATTCGTTTCGGACGGACGGCGGCCAACGCCTCTTCGATTGCCGCCTCCAGTTCCTCCTCGGAACCCTGAATGGGTGCGTTGCGCGCCATCTGATTCAGGAATGTCTCCATCTCGTCGGCATTCCTATCCGCGGCAAGCGCACGGGTCACGAGGTCGATCGTGTAACGTTCCACAGGCACGTTCGCAGCGCGGGCTTTACCGGAAAGCGTCTCTTCTACTTCAGGCGGCAAATCCAAGAGTACTGCCATGATTCGATGCTAACGCAGATAAACTGAATAGATTGAAGATCGCGATCTTTGGCGGCACCTTTGACCCGATCCACAATGCCCACCTCGCCGTGGCTTTAGATGCGGCCCGGCATTGCTTTCTGGATCGCGTCCTGATCATCCCCGCCGGAAACCCTCCCCACAAAAATAATGTCGCGCGGACACCGTACCGGCATCGCTACCGCATGGTGGAACTCGCCTGCGAACCACATGCGCAACTGCTGCCTTCACGGCTCGAGGAAGGATCACAAACCAGCTACTCCATCGACACCATCGAACGCATCCCGCTGGCCTACGACGACGAACTGTACTTCATCATCGGAGCCGACGCGTTTGCCGAAATCACCACCTGGAAACGGTGGCGCGAGGTGATCGAAAAAGTGGTGTTCATCGTGGTGAGCCGCCCCGGGCACGAGTACGCCATCCCCGAGGGCGCTAGCGTCGTGCCGCTCGACCATCTGGCGATGGACGTGTCTTCTACCGCGATTCGCGCCAGCATCCGGGCCGGGCGGAAACCCGACGGTTTGCCGGGGCCCGTTTGGAACTACATCGAAGAGCACGGT
>JAFDVT010000823.1 GCA_018268875.1 Acidobacteriota bacterium | reverse complement strand
GTTCTATTGCCCGAAACGATTGCCTATATCGATCTGACGACGCGAACGGTGTTACGCGAATATTCGGTGACGGCCGTGCCGGTGAACCGCCGAGCCCGCGTTCTTTTAAAGAATGAGTGGCTCTATATACCGGGCGCATTGTCGATTTATATTCCTTCCGGCTTCCCAAATGTCACACCTGGCACCGGCGCCTATATCTTCGCCAAACTGCGGCCCGGAACCGATTTAATCTACGCCGCCGGTGTCCTTGATGCATATCCGTTCCGTATCGAAACGTCACAGGGTATTGTCACTTTGATCTGGAGCTTTGGGAAGTACCCCAACTGTGCCCCGGTCGGCTTTTCCCGCGATGGGTCCCGCATGTACTCGAATTGCGGCAAGGTCATGTCTATGGCTTCCGACTATGAACATGACATGGCGTATCACACGTCGATGCCTGTTGCCAGCGCCGCCATCCAACTGCCCGGCTCGGCGGATGCTCCAGTGGCGATGCTCGCAGAACCTCAGGGCGAATATACGACGTACACGGTACGCCTCGCCGACCCCAACACGTTCCGGCAGATCGCCGTTTTCCCCCTGCAGTACACGCCGGCCCTGGGAAGCATCTTCACCAACGCGGCGGGTAGCGAATTGTACGTGGTAACAGAAGCGCCGTTCGGTGTGCAATCCTTGCAGACCATCAAGCTGACGTCCACAACGTCTTGCCCGGCGGCCTTTGAATTCACGACGGCCACCGCCCCTTCCGCCGGCGCCGCGCAATCGGTGCGAATCCTTGCGGATTTCAACTGCGTGTACCGCGCCGAGTCGCAGGCGGCATGGATTGAGCTTGTGGGCAGCGGCCTCGGCTCCGGCCCGCAGAGCCTGCGCTATATCGTACGTCCCAACACCACCGGAGCCGTTCGAACCGGCACCATCCGGCTGGGCACAGGCCAAACGATCAGCATCACGCAGGAGGCCGCTGGAGTATCCACCGCACCCTATACACTGCTTGGTTTCGAAGCCTCGAAGGCGGAGTACAACCGCTCGAAGGACGCGATGGTGTTCGTGTCGGACTCGCCCGCCGAACTCTTCGTGTACCAGACACAAGCGCGAACCGTGTCCGCGCCGGTTCCGCTGATTCGGCCTGCCACAGCGTTGGCGGTTCGCCCGGATGGCGAATACGCCGCCGTCGCCCATGCCGGATGGATCAGCATTGTCAAACTTTGGCCCACCGCCGTGGTGGAACGAGTGATCAAGATTGAGTCCGACCCCCAAGACCTCGTGCTGGCGCCGAACGGCTACCTGTATTGGACGACATGGCTGTACAACGACGCGTACCTGATGTATCGAAATCCGGCGGGCGGAGGTTTGTTGGAGCCTGGTCTACATGTGTATCCCAACGTCGCGAATATTCGTTTGCACCCTTCGGGCAAGGCGCTTTATTCCTACGGCGAACAAATCGTCGCGGGCTCGACATGGGCCTTTACGCGCTGGAACATCGAAAACGACCTGCCGACGCCAAGAGTCGCCGACGTCTATTGGCCGATGTGCAATCGCGGTTGGTTCTTCGACAACGGCGACTTCTTCGCCAACTGTGGGAACCTGTTTCGGACGTCCGAATCTCCCACTCTCGATGGTGTGTATTCCGGCACTCTGCCGGTTGACGGCTGGGGGGATTTTTCGACCGCCCGAAACGCACTTGCCATCGCCCCCGCCGGAAGCACGCAGACCTTTGTACAAGTCACCAACCTGGCCAACCCCGCACAGAACGCGACCATTTTTCCGCCTCCACTCCCGTCCTCCGGGTCGCCGGCCAGGGCCGAACGCGCGTATTGGTCCGCCGACGGCAACAGGCTCATGGCGACCGCATCCAAGTACATCGCCGACCGGAGCGGCCCGGTGATCGCCGTCTGGGATGTCCCGCTGGGCGCTTGCACCTACTCGCTGACCGGCAGTCCGTTCGCCAGTTCGTACCAGGGCGGTTCGGGCCAACTCACCGTAACGACACAAGCCGGTTGCAAATGGTCGGCCGTCAGCGCCAGCACCGAGTTGACCTTCGCCTCGCACGCACAGATCACGGGGTCCGGCACCGTCGGCTACACCGTCCTCCCCAACTCCCGGCGCACTCCGTTCTCGCATCGTGTCACCATCGGAGGACAGCCTCTGCTCGTCCCGCAGGACGCGAACCCCGGCACCGTTTCCGTCCCGGCGACGGTCATCGTGCCGGCGGCCACGTTGTCTGGAACGGTGTCGGTCACAACCTCCAATCAAAGCCTCGCCTGGCACGTCATGGTGGTTGCAGGCGATTGGTGGCTCACCGTGGGCGGTTCCTTTACGGGCAACGCTTCATTCTCGTACCAGGCCCTGCCCAACACCTCCGGCGCACCGCACCGTTACGCGATCGTGTCCGTGAACGGCCAGTTGATTACCTTCCGCCAGGACGGAGCGCAGGCCATCTATCCCGGCCCTTCGACCTTTACGCAAGTCAGCGCCAAGGGTGGACCCGTCTCGATCGCTATTGGCACGGCTGGCGGACCTACGCTGAACGTCGCCAACCCGGCCCCGGACTGGCTTACCGTACAGCAACCCGCCAACTCCACCCATGTCAATCTGATCGCCAAGCCCAACTACGGACCCGTCCCGCGCTCGACCTACATCACTGTGCTCGACATGCTGTATCCCGTCGTGCAAGCCGCGCAGGACCCGCTCGTCTACTATCCCATCGCGCCCTGCCGCATCGCCGACACGAGGAACCCGTCTGGCCCTTCGGGCGGGCCTACACTCGACGCCCAGGCGACACGAACCTTCGATGTGCGGGCATCCGCTTGCGGGATTCCCGCGGCTGCCGAATCCTACGCCCTGAACGTCACCGTCGTGCCCTCCGGGCCCCTCGGGTACGTCACGGTTTATCCCGCCGGGCAGGAGCGCCCCGTCGTTTCGTTGCTGAACTCGCTCGACGGCCGCATCAAGGCCAACGGAACCCTCGTCAGCGCTGGAACCGGCGGCGGCGTCAGCGTCTTTGCCACCAACCGCACCGACGTGATCCTGGACATCAACGGCTACTTCGCGCCAGCGTCGCACAAACCCGGCGGACTTGGCTTTGCCCGCATCGCGCCCTGCCGCGTTCTCGACACCAGGCTCGACATCGGCAAACCCGCCTTGACCGCAGGCGTTACGCGTACACTGCAGGTCGCGGGCAAATGCAATCTGTCGCCGTTCGCTTCCGCCTACGCGCTGAACATCACGGTGCTTCCGAAAACCACGCTCGGCTATTTGACGGTCTCTCCGACGGGCCAGCCTCGGCCGCTGGCTTCCACTCTCAATGCCGTAACGGGCACCATCACCGCCAACATGACCTTTGCTGTCGCCGGAACGAACGGCGCCATCGACCTGTTCGCCAATGCGGACGCCGATGTACTGGTGGATGTGGCCGGGTCCTTTCAGCCTCCCGTGGAACGTGGCGGCGAACTGTACTTTTACCCCACGCCTCCATGCCGCGTCGCGGATACGCGAACCATTGGCAACCGTACTCCGTTGGACGCGGGCGTCGCCCGCCGCTTTGAGGTACAGCCGGCTGTCACCGGTTGCGACTTCCCGCCGCAGCAAGCGGAGGCCGCTGTTCTCAATGCCACCGTGATCCCCGATGGACCTTTTGGTTATCTGACACTCTTCGATTTGGTCATGCCTTTGGTATCCACGCTCAATGCCGTCGACGGCGCGCTCACCTCGAACGGCGCGATCGTTCCGCTCAACGGTTCCGCATTTCAGGCCTTCGGTTCCAGCCGCGCGCACGCCTTCTTCGACACCACCGGATTCTTTTCCTGGGCTCAGCCGTAATCCGCCAAAAGAGAAATGTCGTACACAATTTTGCCGCTGAATTCGCAGAAATAATCGGCATTCGCACGCTCGTTCTTCGGAATTCATTGACAGCACTGTCCTACCGGTGTAAAACAATACTGGACTGAATTGTTTTATAGGGGAGCGCTGTTATGAAATTGTTTTCCCGTCTGATTCTGTTCTCCGCCGTCGCCGCGACGTGCTCCTATGCGGACCTGATGCTCGTCCAAGGCACGGGAACATTGGAAAATCTGACGTCTCGCCAAGGCTTAGGCTACGGCTCCACAAACGGCCCGGTGACGCTCGGCAGCGGTATTGTCTTTACCGCCTCCGGCAATGCGGGCGCGGGCGCTATCCTCGGCACGGGAACCTTCTGGCTGAATTCCAACGGCACCTGGGGAGAAAATGGGCAACTTTATATGGGCGTCAACCGCGCGGATAATGTCTATATCCGGCTCGAATTGCCGTCCCTCGCCACCGAAATTACGGCGTTCCTGAACTACGCGCCAACCTTCGGCGTCGCGCCCACTATCGCCGCGCTGGACGCTTCGTTGAACGTTCTCGAATCGTACAACCTCGCACTGTCCGCGCCAATTGCTACTTCGAACGCGACAAATGAAGGCGCATTTCGCGGCATTTCCAGAACCCAGGGCGACATCAAGTATTTCGAAATTCGAAATTCCTATATCGTGGCGACGAACATCAATTTCAAACTCGCCCCGCCCCCGCCACCAGATCCGATCCCTGGTGGAGGAGGCGGCGGCATAGGCGCGCAGGCGGTGCCGGAACCTACGGCGCACCTGGTGAGCGCCGCTGCCCTTTGCACCGCGTGTTTCCTGCGAAGAAG
>JAFDVT010000822.1 GCA_018268875.1 Acidobacteriota bacterium | reverse complement strand
GCCGGGATCTTCCGGCGGATTTCGCAACGTACCGGCGGCAAGAGTTACTTCGCGAGAACGTGGCAGAAGCAGGTGGAAGCGTTCGAGTCGATTCGCGAAGACTTGGGCAACTCGTACACGATCACGTACTATCCGCAGCCGAATCCGAACGAAGGGTTCCGGAAGATCGCCGTGGAAGTGGTGTCGGACGTTGGCAAGAAGTTCCGCATCCAGTGCCGCCCGGGGTACAGGCCACAGCGGGCGTTTTAGAACCGTATACGGTCGCCGGTGCGCAGGTTGTGTTTCTTCACGCTGCCGCCGGCGAGTTCCAGCACATACAACGCTTTCTCCTTGCCGCCATATGAGGGGCAGGGCTTTTTCGCGCACGGGGCGGCGTTTTCGACGATCTCCACGACGTTGTGCTTGTTGTCCAGCCAAAGGATATCGAGCGGCACCCGTACCTGGAACATCCAGTACGGAAAATTGCCCGGTTCGCCGTGTGTGAACAGCATGCCGCGGTCTTCCGCGAGCGAATCGCGGAACATCATGCCGCGCATCATCATGGTTTCCGTGCGGGCATCTTCGGCGAGGATTGCTTTGCCGTTGGGGAGATAGACAGTGGTGCTGTAGTAGTCCTCGGCGGCGGACGGGCCTTTCAGCGAACAGGCGGCGAAAGAGAAGAAGATCAACAGACAGACAGCGAAGCGCATCTCCTAAGATGGTACTAGTGTCCACCTTCTGGAAGCGCCTCCTGTTGACCCTGGAGATGATCAAATTTGAGCATTCGATCTTTGCGCTGCCGTTTGCGCTCACCGGGGCGATGCTCGCCTGGCGCGAGGACGGGTTCGCCACCGGCGGGTTGCTGTTCAAGCTCTTTTGGATCGTTGTCGCGATGGTGTCGGCACGTTCCGCGGCGATGACCTTCAACCGGTTGCTCGACCAGGACATCGACGGGCGCAATCCACGAACTTCCAAACGCCAACTGCCCGCGGGCACGCTGTCGCGCGGCTTCGCGTGGGGCTTCCTGGCGGTGACTTCCATCGTCTTCTTTTGGGCTGCGGCGTCGTTGAATGCGCTATGTCTGAAACTCGCCCCAATCGCCTTGGGCGTGATCTTCTTTTACTCGTACACAAAGCGGTTCACGCCGTTTGCGCATCTTGTGTTGGGGTTCGCGCTGGGGATCGCGCCGTCGGCGGCCTGGATCGCGATTCGCGGATCGTACGACACGCGGATGCTGTGGTTGACCGCCGCCGTGATGTTCTGGACGGCGGGGTTCGACATCATTTATTCCTGCCAGGATTACGAGTTCGACCAGCGCGAAGGGTTGTTTTCGATTCCCAGCCGCTTGGGTATCGCGGGGGCGCTGAACGTCGCGCGATTGCTGCATGTTCTGATGCTGGTTTCGATCGGAGCCCTGATCGTAAGCTTTGGCCTAGGATGGCTGGCTTGGGCGGGCGCGGGCGTCGTGGCGGCGTTGATTTTGTATGAGCATAGCCTGGTGAAGGCGGATGATTTGAGCCGCGTGGATGCGGCGTTTTTCACCGTAAATGGCTATGTCAGCATGTTATTCTTTGTGTTTTGGGCCACCGATATTCTCGTGTTCCGGAGAGCTCCCCTATGATTCCCCAGTTCGAAGATCAGCGTCTTGTTCCCATTCTCGAAAAAGTTACGGCGGGGGAACGGCTGAGCTTTGAAGATGGCGTGACGCTGTATGAATCGAACGACCTTTTGGCGATCGGTTATATGGCGAACATGGTTCGCGAACGGAAGCACGGCAAGACCGTGTATTTCAACGTGAACCGGCACATCAATCCCACCGACGTTTGCGTGGCCAGTTGCCGTTTGTGCGCGTTCGGAAAGACGAAGAAGGATCCGACTTCGTACACGATGTCGCTGGAAGAAATCTGGCATCGGGCGGGCGAGGGTTACACCGAATCGGTGACCGAGTTCCACATCGTCGGCGGCCTGCATCCGGAATTGACGCTCGACTGGTACTGCGAGATGCTGCGTGGCTTGAAGCAGCGCTTTCCGCAGGTGCATCTGAAGGCGTTCACGATGGTGGAGATTTCGTGGTTCGCCAAGCGGTCGAAGCTGTCGCATCGCGAAGTGATCCGCAAGCTGCGCGAGGCGGGGATGGATTCGATGCCGGGTGGCGGCGCGGAGATCTTCTCAGAGTCCGTGCGGCGCATCATTTGCGATCACAAGATCGACGGCGGCGAATGGCTGGAAATCGCGCGCATCGCGCATGAAGAAGGCCTCAAAAGCAATTGCACGATGCTATACGGCCATATCGAATCGGCCGCCGATCGTGTGGACCACCTGGTGAAGTTGCGCGAAGTGCAGGACGAGACCGGCGGGTTTGTGACGTTCATCCCGTTGGCGTTTCATCCCGACAACACGCCGCTGCAGCACATCCCGCGCACGACGGGATTTATGGATTTGAAGAACATCGCCATTGCGCGCTTGATGCTCGACAATATCGAACACATCAAAGCGTACTGGGTGATGATGACGCCGCATGTTGCGCAGATCGCGCTGCGGTTCGGGGCGGACGACATTGACGGAACGGTCGTCGAAGAGAAGATCTATCACGACGCGGGTTCGACGGTGACGCAGGGTTTGCGGCGCAATCAGTTGCTGCGCCTGATTCGCGAGGCTGGTTGCGAACCGGTGGAGCGCGATACCAGGTACAACCGCGTGGAACGCACCGAATCGGCGTTCGCGATCCTCGCTTAGCGTTTTGATGATTCTGACAGTGAACGGTGGGTCGTCCACCATCAAGTACGGCCTCTTCGAAGGGGATCGGACGGCGGCGCGTGGCAAGGTGGAAGCCGCTGGAGGCCCGGCGGTGCACCAGTTGGCAGAGTGGGTAGATGCGAACGTCGCAAAGGGTTCGCTGCGCGCGGTGGCGCATCGCGTGGTGCATGGGGGGCCGAACTATTCGGGTCCCGCGAAGCTGGATGCGGCCGCGATACGGGAACTGCGGCGCATCAGTCCTTATGACCCGGAACATCTTCCCGAAGAGATCCACATCATCGAATGTCTGATGGAAAGGCTGCCGGACGTGCCGCACTACGCATGCTTCGACACCGCGTTTCATCATGACCTGCCGATGGTGGCCCGCGTATTGCCGATTCCGCGCGAATTTGAGGCTCGTGGAGTACGGCGCTACGGGTTCCACGGGATCTCCTGCCAATCCATCATGGGGCAGTTGAACGACGCCGAACGCGCCGGCCGCGTGGTGATCGCGCATTTGGGTAGCGGGGCCAGCGTCACGGCGGTGCTAGCGGGCAAGAGCATCGACACGAGCATGAGCTTCACACCGGTGGCCGGAATTCCGATGAGTACCCGCTGTGGAGATTTGGACCCGGGCCTTGCGTGGTACCTGCAAAACGTCGAGCATCTGGATGCCAAGGCGTTCCACGAGATGATCCACAAACGTAGCGGCCTGCTGGGCGTTTCGGGCGTGAGCGGGGATGTTCGGGTGCTGCTCGAAAGCCCACGTCCTTCGGCGCGCGAGGCGCTGGAACTGTTTTGCTACCAGGTTCGCAAAACAATCTGCGCGATGGCCGGCGCGCTGGGCGGCGTGGATACGCTGGTGTTCAGCGGCGGCATCGGCGAAAACGCGGCCGTGCTTCGCGAATGGATTTGCGCGGGCATGGAATGGACGGGATTGCGGTTCGATGTTGCGAGCAATGCCGCCAACGGCGCCCTGATCAGCGCGCAAGGCAGCGCCGTTACAGTTCGCGTGGTGCGCACCGATGAAGAGCGGCAGATGGCTTTGTTGGTTCGCGAGCTTCTATAGCTTCTTTTCGGGCCAGACCCAATCTCGAATTTCCGGTTTGTCGATGCCTTCGCGATGGGCGTAGGCGAGATTCTCGATAATCTGATCCTTCAGCCATTCCTTGATCGGAGCGGCTTTGACCTGCTGACCGGGCACGCGATCCAGGATGTCGATGGCGATGTTGAAGCGATCGATCTGGTTTTCGATGGCGAGTTCCAGCGGCGTGTTGATGTTGCCTTTTTCCTTGTAGCCGCGGACGTGGAAGTTGTCGTGATTGTGGCGGCGGTAGGCGAGCTTGTGGACCAGCGCGGCGTAGCTGTGGAAGTTAAAGACCACGGGCTTGTCCTTGGTGAAAATGGAGTCGAAGTCGCGATCGGTAAGGCCGTGCGGGTGTTCGCGATCCGGGAGCAGCCGGAAGAGATCGACGACGTTGACGAAGCGTAGCTTCAACGACGGGCACTTTTCGCGCAGGATCGCGGCGGCGGCGAGCGCTTCCATCGTCGCGATGTCGCCGGCGCAGGCAAGTACAGCATCGGGTTCGTCGCCAATGCCGGTGCTGGCCCAATCCCAAATACCGAGACCCTTGGTGCAGTGTTTGATCGCCGCGTCGATGTTCAGGTAGTTGAGGTGCGGCTGTTTGTCGGCGACGATGACGTTGTACTGGTTGACGGAACGCAGGCAGTGATCGGCGACGCTGAGCAGACAGTTGCCGTCCGGCGGCAAGTAGATGCGCACGATGTCGGGGCTTTTGTTGGCGACGACATCAAGAAACCCAGGGTCCTGGTGCGTAAAGCCGTTGTGGTCCTGCCTCCAGACGAGAGACGTAATCAGCAGGTTGATGGAAGGCACAGGCGCGCGCCAAGCCACTTCGTCCTTCGCCTTTTCGAGCCATTTGGCGTGCTGATTGAACATCGAGTCGATCACATGCACGAAGGATTCGTAGCTGGACATCAGGCCGTGACGGCCGGTGAGCGTGTAGCCTTCGAGCCAGCCGGCGAGCGTGTGTTCGCTCAGCATTTCCATGACGCGGCCGTCCAGCGCGAGGTGACCGCCGTCGGCGTCGGATGGTTCGTATTCGGCAACCCAGGTCTTGCCGGTGGCCTCGTAGACGGCGTCAAGCTTGTTCGAAGCGGTTTCATCAGGGCCAAAAATGCGGAACGTGTGCGGATTGGCCTTGATCACATCGCGCAAGAATTTGGCGAGGACAGAGGTGGGCGAGCTATAGGTCTGCGCGGGCGAGTCCACCGGGACCGCGTAGTTGCAAAAGTCGGGGAGGCGAAGCGGTTTGCGCAGGAGCCCGCCGTTGGCATGGCGGCTGGCGCCCATGCGTTGTTTGCCTTCGGGGGCGAGCGCGCGGAGTTCCG
>JAFDVT010000821.1 GCA_018268875.1 Acidobacteriota bacterium | reverse complement strand
CTTTGGCAGGACATCAAGACCAAGGCGGAAAAGCGTCCCGCGCCGCTGCTCCTGCACCACGACCTGGACATCGTGCAGCGCGTGTTGCGCGATCAGTTCAACGAAAGCTTCAAGGCCATCTGGGTCGACAACGAAGAGATGTACGAAAGCATCCTGCGTTTCGTGCAGCGCTTCCAGCCGTCCCTGCTTGCCAAGGTCAAGCTGTACACCCGCTCAACGCCCATCTTCGACGCCTTCAACATCAGCAACGAGCTCGAAAAGGCGCTGCGTCCCAAGGTGTGGCTCAAATCGGGCGGCTACATCGTCATCAACCAGACCGAGGCGCTGGTCGCCATCGACATCAACACCGGCAAGTTTGTCGGCAAGTCGAACCGGCTGGAAGATACGATCGTCAAGACCAACCTTGAAGCGGTCAAAGAAATCGTCCGGCAGATCCGCCTGCGCGACCTGGGCGGCATCATCGTTATCGACTTCATCGACATGGATGAGCGCAAGAATCGCCAAAAGGTGATGCAGGCGCTCGAAGAGGCGATGAACGACGATCGCGCGCCGTACAAAATTCTGCAGTTCAACGATTTCGGCCTCGTCGCGGTCACCCGCAAGCGAGTCAAGCAGAGCCTGGAACGCACGCTCTGTTCGCCGTGCCCGTACTGCGAAGGCGCGGGCTACGTCAAGAGCGTGCCGACCGTGGTCACCGAGATCGTCGCGGAAGCCGTAAAGCTTGCGCAGGTGATCGACCACGACAGCGTCACGCTACGCTGCAATCCGGAAGTCGCCAAGATGTTCAAGAGCCACCAGAACCAGTATCTGGAGGAGATCGAAGAGATCCTCAAGCGTCCGGTGCTGGTAAAGAGCGATCCGGCGCTGCATCAGGAAAAGTTCGACCTCGCCTAGAAGGTCTCGGACAGCATACAAAACACGAAAAGGGGACATCGCCAAGATGTCCCCTTTGTCTTTTTGCACGGCCATCAACAGCCTTACAAAGCAAAAGGCACGTTACAGAGCCGGCCTCGGAAGGACGGTTGCAACGTGCCTGATTCGATTTCTGCCGGAACGCCTAGTTGGAGCGCTTGGCGGTAACTTCGTTCATCCGGTCTCCGCCTTCGCGGCCGATCTTCAGCTTCAGTTCGTCACCGGCCACCGTGCCCTCGTACAGGATCTTCATCGTGTTGCCGTTGAACTCCCGGACGACTTTGAACGAGATCTTGTCTCCGTCCACTTTGCCGTCGGAAATTTCGGTGTCGCCGCCCATACCCGACACCGTGCCCGTCAACGCCGACCCGCTCTGTTTCAGGTTCATCGTCGTGGTGCGAGTTTGACCCCCGCGGCCCGGCACTTCCGCCGTCCACTTGCCCGTGGCGTCAGCGCCAAACGCCATAGCCGCAAGGGCGAGAGAAGCAAGGATAATTTTTTTCATTTCGGAGTGGAATTTCCTTTCCGAAGTATTGACCCCGCAAATCCCTAACCCAGTTACGGGGTTTACAAGAATTTAATACGACGCGCCCACCATCACCTCGGTCGCCGGTTCCCAAACCAGCCGTTGCGCGACCTTCCGGATGTGCCGCGCCGTGGACGTACTCTGCTCGAACAGCCGTCCGGCCCGCATCGCCTCGCCCACCTTGCGATCGTCGAAATTGATCTCGGCGAGCACCGGCGCGCCGATCTCCGCCGCAATCCGCGCCGGCGATATCGCCACCTGCCCCGGAAACCGGTTGTACAGGACACCGGTCCGCCGGCCGATCCCCAGTTTGTCCAGGAACCGGAACCGCTCCGTTGCCAACTGAATCGCTCCCGGGTCGCTCGACGTCACCAGAAACACCCGTGCCGACCGCCGCAGGATCTCGAGCGAGAACGATTCCGTATTCCCGGTCAGGTCCGCGCAAATCGCCGCGTAGCGCGGCCGCGCGCAGTCGATCACCTGCCGCACTTGCGTCGGCGTCAGCGGATGCCGCGGATTGTGCCGTCCGCCCGTAATCACGTCGAGCCCCTCGTACCGCGCCACAAACTGGTTCCAATACATCTCGCCCAGCGGAACCCCGGTTTCGATCATCTCGATCAGCGAGTACGCATGGCGCCGTTCAAAAAGGTATCGGCTCAGCCCTGAGGACAGGTCCAGGTCGAGCAGCAGCACCCGGTCGTCGCTTTCTTCCTCGGCAATCAGGCCAAGCGCGACGCCAAAGTGACAAGCCAGTTGCGACGTACCGCTCCCGCCCTTGCCGGGAAGAAAGGAAAACAGTTGCGGAATGACTTCGAATTGCGTCGCCGTGCGCAGGTCGTCGAACACCTGCCGGATCACGTCGACAAAATGGGTGCGGACAATCGGCAGCGGAACAAATCCCTTGACGCCCCAATGCATCAGTTCGCGTACCGTCCGCTGATCTGTGTACTGGCTGAGCGCAACCACGGGAACATCCGGCGAATGGCTTTCCAGTTGCCGCATGAATTCGCTGACCGCGAGCATCGACTCCACAGCCGCCAGCACCACCTCCGGCTGGTTGACCTGCAGGATCCGCGCAATCTCGATTTCGCCCGGGATCCGCGCGAGTTCCGTGACCTCGGCCCCAAGGCCGACATCCGTCAAAAGATCGCGGGTTCTGCGCCGTAGCTCATCGTCACCGCCAAGGATCAAGACCCGGTGCAACGAATTCCTCCCTTCCTAAGTATCGGTCGGGCCTCGACATAACCTTAGATGCCTGTAGCGAATAGCGCAACCAGCCGATAGGTGGAATAAGCGGTGACAGGTTCCCAATCGGTTGGTTCTGAAAATCGGTCCCTCGGTGTCGCTATCCTCTTGGGGTTGTGCGGGATAGGCGCGCTTGCTTGGTCTGGCGTATCCCCCGCCGCAGTCGGCCCTGAGCGCTACGTTTGCTACGCCGTCGTAGCCCTCGTCTCCGCCTCGCTCCGCATCACCCGTTCCAGCCTCCCCGGCGGAACCTCGATGGCCTTTCTTTTCATCCTGGTATCGCTGATGGAACTGTCCACCGTGCAGACGCTTGTGCTGTCCAGCGTCGCCGTGCTGATCGTTTCCCCGCTCCAGGCCAAGCGCCGCCACCGCCTCGTCCTGACCTTGTCCGACCTGCTCGCCATCGGCGCCGGCACCATGGCCGCGCACGCGGTGTACCGCCATCCGCTGCTCGCCAACCCGCACATCGAGGAAGCCGTACGCTTTGTCGCCGCCGCCGCGGCCTGCTTTTTTGCCATGGCGATTCCCGCGTTCCTGATCACCGGCGCCACCGAACGCAGCGTCAGCCGCAAGGAGTATGGATATTCCCTGCTCCTGACGATGCCGTACTACCTGGTCGCCGGGGCCGTCACCGGAGCATTTGCCGCCAGCGCGAACGCTTGGAACTGGCAGAGCATGCTCGCCTACATGCCCTTCGCGTTCCTCCTCTGGCGCTCCTATCAGATGTATATGAGCCGCCTCGAAGCCCACCGCCAGCACAGCAAGGAAATCGACGAACTCCACCTGCGCACGATCGAAACGCTGGCCCTCGCCATCGGCGCGCGCGACCGTGAGATGAGCCGCCACCTGGAACGCGTGCAGGTCTATGCCGTGGAACTCGGCAAGGCGCTCGGCCTCACGCCGCACGAACAGGAAGGCCTCAAAGCCGCCGCGCTGCTGCATGACATCGGCAAGCTGGGCGTTCCCGAACACATCATTTCAAAGCCCGGACGCCTCACGCCCGAAGAGTTCGAAAAGATGCGTGTCCACCCGCTCGTCGGGGCGGAGATCCTCGAGCGCGCAGACTTTCCGTATCCCGTCGTCGAATACGTACGCCACCATCACGAACGCTGGGACGGCTCCGGGTACCCCGACGGCCTCAAAGGCGAGGCGATCCCCATCGGTTCGCGAATTCTTACCGTGGTCGACTGTCTCGACGCCCTCGCGTCCGACCGTCAGTACCGCCGCGCGATCCCGGTCGAGCAGGCCGTCGAACAGATGGCCGCCGACTCCGGCAAGCAGTTCGACCCGCGCATTTTCGCGCTCCTCCGCAAGCATTACCAGAAGTGGGAAAAGCGCATGTTCACCGCGCGCACGCAGCGTGAGGAGGAAATCGGCCATGTTCCGGCGGAAGTGTTCGACCGGGTCGTGCGAACCATCGGCTCCACCACCGCCGAGGTCAACTCGCTGTTCGAACTCACGCAGGAACTCGGCACATCGTTGAGCCTCGCGCAGACGTTCGCCGTCGTATCGTCCGGCCTGCGGCGTTTGGTGAAGTTCCAGGGCATCGCCGTGTACCTTCGCCGTCGCGACCGTTTGCAGGCCCGCCACCTCGACGGGTTCCCCTCAAAGCCCGACATCATGGAACTGGAAATCGGCGACGGCGTATCGGGACGCGTGGCCGGCACCGGAGGCTCGATCGTCAACGGGAATCCGGCGCGCGAAAGCACCAATCCGCTGGTGGCCATTCACTTTGAAAGCTTCCGTTCCGCGCTGTCGATCGCGCTGCCGGGCCCCGACACGGTGCTCGGCGTCCTGACGCTGTACAACACCGAGCCCGAGGCGTTTACCACCGATCATCTGCGCCGTTTGCAGGCGCTCATCCCCAAGCTGTCGCAAGCCGTCACCAACGGGATGCTGTTTCAGCAGGCCGAAGACAAAGCCGGAACCGATCATCTCACCGGATTGCCCAATGCGCACTCGCTGTACCTGCACCTCGACCATCAGATCGGCCTCAGCCGCTGCATGGGCGCGCCGCTAGCGGTCATCGTCTGCGACTTGAACGGGTTCAAACAGGTGAACGACACGCTCGGCCACCTGGTCGGCAATCAACTGTTGCAGGCGGTCGGCGCGGCTTTGCGCGAAAGCTGCCGCGAATACGATTTTGTGGCGCGTATGGGTGGCGACGAGTTCGTCATGATCGTCTCCGACGTCCACGAAGATACCGTGATCTCGAAAATCCGCGCCCTGCGCGAGGCCATCAAGAACGCCAGCGCCAAGGCTTGCCAGGACGGCATGATCTACGGTAGCTTCGGTTTCGCGATGTACCCCAAGGACGCGCAAAGCGCCGACGAACTGCTCGCCTGCGCCGACCGCAACATGTACCGCGACAAGGAAGAACAGAAGCAGCTCAACGGACCGGCCTTCGGAGGCGTTCGCGCCTGGCGGCCCAACCTGCAACCGTCGTCGTCCAAGACCTCGGCCGGCAGCACTACTTCTTCACACCGAATTCGACCCGCATCCCTCGAGCATTCTTTTGAGCTAAGTCGCGATAAGGGCTAGGCAGCTTCGCGCACTCTTCGCTGAACTTGATCGCCTCGGCAATCAGCGCCTTGTTCTTCGAAGGCTTGCCCAGGTTGTAGTTCGCGACCCCCAGATAAAACAATGCCGCGGGCTCCATTCCGGCCTGACCGCGAACCACCGGCAGCGCCGCGCGCAAGGCGGCGTCCGCGTCCTTATACCGCTTGGCTTCCGCGTAGTTCACCCCGGCGATCCACTGCGCCGTACCCGCTAGCGTGGTCTTTTTCTTTTCCCACGCATCTTCCGCAAGTCCTTCGGGACGCGCCGCCGACGGCAGAACCGAAATCAGCTTGGTCGCGTATTCCGTCGCTTTATCCGGCTGCTTCTGCTTCATGTACCCGTCGGCGAGCACCACCAACAGGTCGGGGTTATTCGGATCCTGTTCGATCCGCCGCATCGCCGCCGCCATCAGTTGATCGTTCTTGCCGGTCTGGCTCAGCGTCGCCATGTACGCCGGGTACGCCTTCGTCAGATACTCGCTTTTCGGATTCCGCTTTTCGATCGACTCCACCAGCGCAATCAACTTCTCCGGCGGCTGTCCGCCGATGGCCGTCGCGTACTCCGAATACTCGGTGTACGTATCCACCTGCCGCGCGTAATCCACCGCGTGATTCCAGCCCTCGACCTCGTCCGCCTTCTCCGGCTTCGCACTGTTTACCACCGCGCGAGCCGCAGCCGACGTCTTCTCGGCCCACTCCATCACGCCGTCCGCGTCCTTGCGGCCTTCGGCTTCCTTCAACTTGGCGTAAGCGGCTTCCACATCCGCTGTGCGATTGCCCGCGGCCTGAGGCGCACCCAGCAATCCGCAGCAGACCATCAATGCCGGCAGCATCCGCAGGACGTGATCACTCTTCATTGAGGGAAAGTATAACGTTCAAGGAAGCCTGGCGCTACCGCGTCAGGTGCAGAATCATGCCGCTATCGAGGGCGACCCAGGCGTGCCCGGCATCCACCACCGACAGCGTCGCAAACGTACCGACAGCCCGGTAGTCCACGGGCATCTCCTGCCACAGGCTGCAATCGCCGCTCCCGTGCATGCGCAGCTTACCGGGCAATGGCGACTGCGCCATCGTACCCGGCCGTTCGATCGAGGCCAGAAACGCGGACTTCGCCGCCGTGAACCCCGCATCGGTCACAAAGCTATCCTTCCGTGCGAACGCCGGATTGCTCTTGCCCGTACGCCAGTTCACCAGGTGGACTTCGGACGGATATTGAAACGCGTAATCGTAGCGAAGAATCGACAACGCATACGAACTGTCACCGGGCGCGAACCGAAGCCTCGCCATGCGTCCGAACACCGGCGCCGCGTCATGATGCCAGGTCTTGCCGTAGTCGAGCGTATCGAGTGCGATCGAAAGCTTGGGCCATTCGCGATGCCGCATGGCCGTTTCCGGGTCCGCCCAATTCGGCACGCGCATGGCATCCGGCCGCGGCGGCGTCGCTCCGCCGAGAATGATGCCTTTGCCATCCTGGCGAAACGTAATCCAGTTGTAGGACGTGATTTCCGGCTTCGCGGCGGGCTTTGCGGCCTCGGGCACCGCCGTCCAGTTCTTGCCGCCGTCTTCGGTAGCCAGCACCTGCTTCTTCATCCCGGCCACGAAGCCGCGTTGCCCGTCGATAAAGTAAATAGCGTTCATCCCGGACATGCCTTTTACTTTTTTCCATTCGAGGCCACGCTCTTCGGTTCGATAGATGCCCTTGTCCGTCAGCAGAAAGCCGAGCGAATCGTCCACCAGATGGATGTCGATCGGAAAGTCCGAAACCGTAACCTGCTGCCACGTCACGCCACCGTCGCGCGTCAGCAGGACCACGCCCTGCCGCCGCTTCGACGACGTGATGAACCCGCAAGCCGCTCCGTGCTTCGCCGTCTTGAACTCAAGGTCGGTGATCGTCAGTTCCGAGTCGTTCTCGTCGTAAAAATACTGCATCGCCCAGCGCGGCGGCCGATGCTGCACCGTCGGGACCTCGCGAGGCGGCGGCGTGACTTGTGGCAGCAAAAGACCGGCGCCGGCCAGCCCAAGGCAAGCAACGGCGCTCGTCCATCGAAGCAATCGCGTCGTCGTCATCGTATCGATGGCGCAACCGGCGCCATGGAAGCCAGTGCCAACTGGGCGTGATTGGCCTCCTGCAATGCGCTCGCGGTCATTCGTGACAGCAGCAGCAGGCATCCGATCTGTTCGCCCACCGTCGTCAACAGTTCCATCTCGAGACCGCTAAAGGCGTGCGGCGCGCGATGCTGCACATTCAACACGCCAACCACTTTGTTGCGGGCGATGACAGGAGCCGACAGGAAAGCCTCGTAGGTATCCTCCGGCAAATCGGAAAAGTGTTTGAAGCGCGGATCGAGAAAGGCTTCCCGCGAAATCGCGACAAAGCGCCGTTCCTTCGCCACCCAACCCGTCAGACCTTCGCCGATCTTCAAACGCACGTGCCCAATCGTATTCGGCGCCGTGTTATTGGCCGCGCATAGCACCAACTCGTCCCCGTCCATCAAATAGATCAGGCACGAATCGCAATGCATAAAATCCGCGATGAGACCAATGATGTTGTGCAGGTTGTCCTGCAAACTCAAATCGCGCGCCATCAGCCGGCTGATCTTTTGAAACAGCCGTACCTGCTCCTCTGTCCGCGCGAACTTCGCTTCCAGATCCTTTATCTTTGCCACTCGCCTCCATTATCTCGCGCGGGTCGAAATCGGCAACTGCTCCCGGCGCTGCTTCGCGTTTCCGGATGCGTCAATTCAGTGCATAATATTCGAAGCGCTACAGCGAGCAGTTCCTATACGCAACGCAATCTTAAATGGAGGAGACATCCGATGCGACAGTACCTGGCAGCACCCTCATCGCACGATGACGATGATCTGGACGAGATGTCGTTCGACGGCGAACCCGCCGATTCGGCCCGCGACATCGGCGACTATTCCGACGAAATGGACGAGGAATTGGCCGATGAAACAAGGCCGCCAACGCCCGTAAAGGCGCCGCCTCCGCCTCCGCCCGCGCCTGTCAAGGAACCGGAACCCGAACAACCGGCGCCTCCAGCCGTCGTGGCGCCGCCCGTGTCCGCACCAGCCGCGGTACAGGCTCCGGCGCGAAAAACGCCCGCAAAACCGGCCAAATCCGCACCCGCGAAGAAGACGGCTCCCGTTGCGGCAACGCCTGCTAAAAAACTAGCACCTACGCCCGCCAAAACATCTGGCTCGAAAAATGTTGTGAAGCAGGCTATAGTAAAAAAGAGCGCGGTCAAGGCCGTTCTCAAAAAAGCCACTGTAAAGAAGACATCCGTGACCAAGAAAACCGCCAAGAAGGCAGCCGCTCCGGCACCCAAGACCGCTGCGAAAAAAGTAGCAGCACCTGCGAAGAAAGCCGCTGTTAAGAAGACCGCGGCAAAGAAGGCGGCACCGGCCAAGAAGGCCGCGCCCGCCAAAAAGGCCGCTCCGGCCAAGAAAGCGGCGCCTGCCAAGAAGGCCGCTCCAGCCAAGAAAGCAGCAGCAAAGAAGAAGTAACCAGTCAGGCGGGAAGGTGGATTCCCAAATGGCAAAAGGGCGGGATAACACCCGCCCTTTCTCTTTTTCTACCGGACCCGGTCCCCGCTATTGGTTGACGGCCTTGCGGCAGCGGTCGAAAAGCTCCAGCAACGATTCGGCGTACTCTTCCGCGGTCTTCCCCGCCTTGCCGCCAAAACCCGCGCCCGAAGCGCCTTTTCCATACCCGGTCGTAACCGCGATGAACTTCATCAACTCCAGCGCGACTTCGTCTTTCGAATTCTTCGTTTCCGGTTCTTTCTTACTCTCGTCAGCCATCGATATAGGGAAGGGGTTCCCGTCCTTTCGTGTGTTACTCACTAGGTTATCCCGTTCGAGTCCCGCATGCCCGTTCGCGCCACGCGATACATAAGGAAAATGCGTGGCGGCGCCCAGGCTCACCTCGTCGCCGCGTCTGACGGCGCGTTCTACGTCGTCAAAGCCGCAAGCAATCCGCAAGGACGCCGCATCCTCGTCAACGAGTGGATCGCCGGTGTATTTCTGCGCTACCTGCAGATTTCCACGCCCGATTGCGCAATTATCGAAATCACGCCGGATTTCCTCGCCGAGTTCCCGCAATTCTCCATTCAGCTCGGATCCACACTGACTCCCATCGAACCCGGCTGGCATTTCGGCAGCCGCTACCCTGGCGACCCGGCCGTCCTCACCGTCTTCGACTTCGTCGCCGACGAACAGCTTCGCGCCTGCGCCAACCCCTGGGAATTCGCCGCCATCCTTCCGTTCGACAAGTGGACCGCCAACGCCGACGCGCGCCAATCCATCTTTTACCGCGCCCGCGTCAAAGCCGCGAACTCGAATTACGAAACCACCGCCGTCGTCACCCGCATGATCGACCACGGCTTCGTCTTCGCGGGCCCGGTGTGGCAGTTTCAGGATGCGCCGTTACAAGGCATTTATCCGCGCCACATGGTGTACAACAGCATCCGTTCCTGGGACGATTTCGAACCTTGGCTCGAACGAGTCATTCACTTCCCCGAATCCGTATTCGACGAAGCCCAGCGCCAGATCCCGCGCCAATGGATCGGCGAAGACGGCGACTTGCTCGATGCCCTGCTAGAAAAACTGCACCGCCGCCGCGCGCAGACGCCACGCCTCATCGAAGACATCCGCCGCGCCAGGCCGCAAGTGTTTCCCAACTGGACCAAGTGATAAGATTTTGGCTGATTCATGAAGCCAAACAAGTATCGTCAAGCCATCGCCGAAGGCCGCATCCCGGTCGGCCACATGGTGTGGGAGTTCGGCACGCGCGGCATCGCCAAGATCGTCGAAAACGCCAACGTCGACTTCATCATCTTCGACATGGAACATTCGGGTTTTGAGATCGAACGCTGCTTCGACCTGATCGCCTATTCCAAAGCCTGTAGCTTCGCGCCCTTCGTCCGCGTACCCGAAGCCCAGTATCACTTCCTCGCCCGTCTGATGGACGCTGGCGCGCTCGGCGTCATGATCGGCAACGTCGAAACGCCCGAAATGGCCAAGTACATCGTGGACTCTTCGAAGTACGCGCCGCTCGGCCGTCGCGGCGTGGGCCTGGGCAGCCAGCACACCGACTACGGCGTACCCGACCCGGCGACGTACTTCCGCGAAAGCAACGAATCGACGGTGGTCATCTGCCAGATCGAATCGCCCAAAGGCGTCGCCAACGCCGAAGCCATCGCGGCGACCCCCGGCGTCGACATCCTGTGGGTCGGCCACTACGACCTGTCGCAAGGCCTTGGCATCCCCGGCCAGTTCCAGCACCCGGACTTCCTCGCCGCGCTCGACACCACGGTCGCCGCCGCGCGCAAACACGGCAAGCGCCTGGGCATCCAACCCGGCAATCAGCAGTTGCTCGAACAATGGTTGAACATCGGCTTCGACGTAATCTCCTGGAACGTCGATAGCGCGGTCTACGGCGCCGCGCTCACGCAGGGCGTCAACAACGTGCGAACCACTGTCGAACGCCTCGCTACCGCTTCTTCTTCAGCCGCTCGATAGTCCCCAGCACCTGATCGCGGAGGTCCGGCTCAGCCCGCGCCGTAAAAGGCGAGGTACGAGGCTCGTAGCCGCCCTCCGCAAACGCGCTCGCCACCGGCAGGTACCCCAGCCACCCGTTCGTGTACCCGAAGTAGAACGTGTAAGCAAACGGCGATTTCTCACGCACCGTGGACGCGATCTCGTTGAACAACTCCACCGGCGCCGACCAGATCACCGCATCGTCGCCGATCTCTACAATCCGACCCGGTATGCGAATGTTGCCGTTCGCGGCGTTCGTGTACGTGCCCAGTTCCGGCGGCCATCCGATGCCTTCCTTGCGAGGCGTTTCGATCCAGCGTTCCTGCGCCTTCAGCTTCGTAATCGCTTTGGTTTTGAGATTCTTGTTCGCTTCCAGAATTTTCTCGCCCAGCAGCACCCGGAACTCGCCCAGGTGGCCCGCCTTGGGACTATCGGTAACGGAATAAATCGGCGCCAGGTCGCCCGCCGCGCCGTTCACGTACAGCATCAGCGCGCCGTTGCCCAACTTCTCCTCGACATGCGACGCGACAATGCCCGGCGCATCGCCGCTGATCTGCAGCATCCGTGGACCCAACACCGTCGCATGCATCGGATAGTTGGCGATCAACGCCATGGTGCGCCCGTCCGTGCCATCGACGCGCATCAACCCCACGTGGCGGTCCGCGGCGCGATCCGGGTTGTTCCCGAGCGAAATCGTACCGTCCAGATCCTGCGCCCGCCGGTTGATGTTCGCATTGGACTTGCCCCAGGCGAAGCCCACGCGCGCCGGACGCAGCGCCGCCCGCGCCTGCTCGATCCCGGCGATCAATTTATCCTGCACGAACTGCAAGTACTCGCGGTCCCACGGATGGTCGGACCTGCCCTTGAGCAACACCTCGTACACGCCCGGAGGCCCCAGTTCAGGAGCCGAGTGCGTATGCGTGACAGTCCACAGGACGTTCTGCCGTTCGATCCCCGTCTTGGCCTTCAACGCCGCGGCGAAGTCGTCGAACACCTGCGGCGAAAACACGCAAAAGTCGGACGACACAAAGT
>JAFDVT010000820.1 GCA_018268875.1 Acidobacteriota bacterium | reverse complement strand
GTTTTCCTGTTCCATAGCCTGATGGCTGCAGCCAGCGGCAAAACTTACCATCACCAGATGGAAATCCAGTTATCACCGGATACTTCCGAAATTCGCGTTTCCGATCGGATTCAAATCCCGGATCAGATGCGTAATGCCAAAAAACCCGTACAACTTGAATTCTATCTGCATGCCGGATTGGCGATCAGCAATGTGCAGGATGCCACGCTGGAAGCCGATGCCAGCGAGATTGCACTGAAATCCCGCCCGATTTCGGTCCGGCATTACACGGTGACGGTGCCACCGGGGCAGGACACATTCACGCTGCAATATGGCGGTCAGATCCATCATGAGATAAAAGGACCGGGGCAGGAATATGCGCGCAGTTTCGGTTCGACGCCGGGCGTGATTTCACCCGAAGGCGTGTTTCTGGCCAGCGCCAGTGCGTGGTATCCGCATTTTGGCGATGCGCTGGTGTCGTTCCGTCTGGATGTTCAGGTGCCGTCCGGCTGGGATGCGGTGAGTCAAGGATCGCTCGTGCGCGAGAGCGGCGCCAGCGAAACACAGCATGTTATTTGGGAAGAACAGCAACCGCAGGACGATATCTATCTAATCGCGGCGAAATTCCAGCGCTATGCGCAATCCACCGGTGCGGTCAACGCGATGGTGTATTTGCGCAGCCTAGATCAACCTCTGGCGCAGAAATACCTCGACGCCACCGCACAATACATCGCGATGTACAACAAGTTGATCGGCCCCTATCCGTACAGCAAGTTCGCTTTGGTCGAAAATTTCTGGGAAAGCGGCTACGGCATGCCGTCGTTCACGCTGCTCGGTTCCAAGGTGATCCGCCTGCCGTTCATTTTGCATTCGTCGTACCCGCACGAAATTCTGCACAATTACTGGGGCAACGGCGTGTTCGTCGATTACGCCAAGGGTAATTGGGCGGAAGGTCTGACCGCTTATCTGGCTGATCACCTGGTCAATGAGCAACGCGGCAAAGGCGAGGAATACCGCCGCGACGTGCTGCAGAAATACGCCGATTTCGTCGGCAAGGAAAAGGATTTCCCAATCATCCGCTTCGTGTCGCGCCACAGCGCCAGTTCAGAAGCGGTCGGTTACGGCAAAACTATGATGTTTTTCCACATGCTGCGGCAGGAACTCGGCGACGATGCCTTCACTAAAACGCTACGGCGCTTTTATCAAAAATTCAAATTCCAACAAGCGACGTTTGCCGATTTGCTCGCCACGTTCAACGCCACCACCGGCAAGGATCTGACACAACGATTCGATCAATGGGTGCAGCGCACCGGTGCGCCTGATCTGGTGCTGCGCAGCGCGGAAACCGAACCGTACGGCGACAGCTACAAACTCACGCTCACCGTCGAACAAACGCAAGCGGGCGAGCCGTATCGCTTGCAAGTCCCGGTCGCCGTCACGCTGGCAGGCGAAGACATGGCCATTGAATCACATATCATCGTCGGGCAACCCAAACAAACCTTCGAGTTGACGTTCGCCAAACGCCCGGTGCGCATCGACCTTGATCCACATTTCGATGTGTTCCGCCGCCTGGATAGCCGTGAAATTCCATCGGCACTATCGCAAGGTTTCGGCGCGGAAAAACCGCTGCTGATCCTGCCAGCACGGGAATCGAAAACCGTCTTGGAAGCGTACCGTGCGCTGGCGGCAAACTGGCAAAAAACCCAATCGAGCCCGCTGGAAATCGTCACCGACGATCAATTGAAAACGTTACCGGAAGATCGCACTGTCTGGATTCTGGGCTGGCAAAACCGTTTTGCCGAAGCGGTGCCCAAAGCGTTGGCAGATCGCGGCGTCACGGTTCAACGCCAGCAATTACAACTGGAACATAAACGCTATCCACAAGCCGGCCACGCCGTGGTGTTGACCACCCGGCAACCCGCCGATCCGGGCAAAACACTACTGTGGATTGCCGCCGATAACCCCAAGGCCATCGCTGAGCTCGCCAGCAAACTGCCGCATTATCGCAAGTACAGTTACCTGGTGTTCAAGGGCGACGAGTTGACCAACATCGACAAAGGCCAGTGGCCGATTCTGCAATCGCCGCTGTCGCAAGCGGTGCGGCAAAAAGACGGCTACGCGCTGCACGCTGCGCGCGCCGCCCAAGCCGCCGTCACCAAACCGCGCCGGGCGCTGGCGGAATTGCCGCCGGTCTTTTCCGAAAGCCGCATGATGGCGGATATCACCCATCTATCGCACGAATCGTACAAAGGGCGCGAACTCGGTACGCCGGAATTGGACGAAGCGGCCACCTATATCGCCAAGCAGCTTCAGCAAATCGGCCTGCTGCCCGGCGGGGACGACAACAGCTATTTCCAGACCTGGCAACAGGATGTCGGTCTGCCGAAAGGCAATATCACGCTGCGCAATGTCGTCGGCATCCTGCCCGGCACCAATCCGCAACTCGCTGGACAAAGCCTAGTGATCGGCGCGCATTACGATCATCTCGGCACTGGCTGGCCGGACGTGCGCGCCGCGCATCAAGGTAAAATCCACCACGGCGCCGACGACAACGCCAGCGGCATTGCCATCATGCTGGAGTTAGCACGCCAGATCGCACCGAAATGGCAGCCGGAACGCACCGTCATTTTCGTCGCCTTTACCGGTGAAGAAGCGAATCTGCTCGGCTCCAAGCATTATGTCCGCAGCAACGATCAATTCCCGGTGGGAAAAATCATCGCGATGTTAAATCTGGACACCGTCGGACGGCTGGAAAACAATCCGGTCACGGTATTCGGCACCGGCAGCGCACGCGAGCTGGTACACATATTCCGCGGCGCGAGTTTCGTCACCGGCATTCCGGTCAGCACCGTGCAAGACGACTTCGGCTCCAGCGACCAAGCCGCGTTCATCCAAGCCGGCGTCCCCGCCATCCAACTGTTCGCCAGCGCACACGAGGACTACCACGCCCCCGGTGATACCGCCGATAAAATCGACACCGCCGGATTGGTCAAAGTCGCCGCGATCCTGAAAGAAGCCAGCGAATACCTCGCCAATCGCATCGAACCGCTGACGGTCACGCTATCGGTAGTGCCCACCCCCGCGGAATCCACCGGAACCAAAGAAAAACGCAAAACCAGCCTCGGCACCGTTCCTGATTTTTCGTATAAAGGCGAAGGTGTGCGCATCGACAACACCCTCCCCGGCTCCCCGGCACAGCAAGCGGGACTTCAAGCCGGCGATATTTTGCTTCAACTGGCTGGGCAACCGATCAG
>JAFDVT010000081.1 GCA_018268875.1 Acidobacteriota bacterium | reverse complement strand
TCGAACAGGTTCTGCGCACGGGCGAGCCGATCCGATTCTTTACGCTGTATGCGCATCACAGCGGTTATGTCACCGATCGCAAGGCATTTCCGCATCAGAAAGCTACGCCCGATATGGAGCTGTACACGATTGTGGATCTGAATCGCGTGTGGATCATGGCGGATATCTTTGAAAGTGACGTCGCGCAAATACGGCCGGGGCAAGCGGCAAAGGTGTCGGTGGCGTACCTGCCGGGCAAGACGCTGAATGCTCGCGTCAACTTTGTGCAGCCGACCGTGGATCCGGTGACGCGAACGATCAAGGTTCGGCTGGAGGCGGCGAATCCCGGGCTGCAGTTGAAGCCTGAGATGTTTGTGGCCGTGGACTTTCAGGTTCCTTCGGTCGCGGCGTTGACTGTGCCTGCCGAAGCCGTTCTCGATTCCGGCGTACGCAAGGTGGTGTATGTCGCAAAGGACGGCGGGCAATTCGAACCTCGCGAAGTGCAGACGGGCGAGCGTCGCGACGGGCGCGTGGTGATTCTGAGCGGGCTTGCGGCGCATGAAAAGATCGCGACCTCGGGCGTGTTCCTGCTCGATTCCGAGAGTCAATTGAAGCGGGCGACCAAACAATGATCAACGCGATTATTGAGTTTTCGGCCCGTAACAAACTAGTTGTCTTTCTATTAACCGGGTTTCTGGTGGCCGCCGGGTTATGGTCGGCGCGAACGATTCCGCTCGATGCGATTCCCGACTTATCCGATACGCAGGTGATTGTGTATTCGCGCTGGGACCGGAGTCCTGACATTATCGAGGATCAGGTGACATACCCGATTGTTACCGCGATGCTGGGCGCACCGGGTGTGAAGGCGGTTCGTGGATTTTCAGACTTCGGGTATTCGTACGTCTACATCATTTTCGACGATGGCACCGATATTTATTGGGCCAGGTCGCGAACGCTGGAGTATTTGTCTGGCGTCCAGGGAAGGCTGCCGTCGGAGGTGCGAACCGAGTTGGGTCCGGATGCCACGGGTGTTGGCTGGGTGTTTCAATATGCGCTGGTTGATACTTCCGGGAAACACTCGCTAGCAGACTTGCGTTCCTATCAGGATTGGTATTTACGGTATCACTTGAAGTCCGTACACGGTGTGGCGGAGGTCGCACCAATTGGCGGTTTTGTCAGGCAGTATCAAGTGGTGGTCGATCCACGGCGACTGCAAGGCTTTAATATTCCGATCGCGCAGGTGGTGGAGGCGGTTCGCAAGGGCAACAACGACGTCGGTGGACGGCTGCTGGAGTTTGGCGGCGCCGAATACATGGTTCGCGGACGGGGTTACGCGAAGTCGGTGGAAGACATCGGCGACATTGTGTTGTTGCGCAATGAAAGCGGCATTCCGGTGAAGGTTCGCGACGTGGGGACGGTGACGCTGGGTCCGGAGATACGGCGCGGCGTCGCGGATCTGAACGGCGGCGGCGACGTGGTGGCGGGCATCGTGGTGATGCGCGAAAAAGAGAACGCGCTGGCCGTTATCGATCGTGTGAAGGCGAAGTTGCGCGAGATTGAACCCGGGTTGCCGGCCGGTGTCAAAGTGGTAACAACCTATGACAGGTCAGAACTGATTCTCAAAGCGATCGCCAATCTCAAAAACACTCTCATCGAGGAACTGATTATTGTTTCGCTGGTGATTCTGGTGTTCCTGTGGCATCCGCCGAGCGCGGCGATTCCTATCTTTACGATTCCCGCGGCGATCATCATCAGTTTTATTCCGATGAAGATGATGGGCATCAGCGCCAACATCATGTCGCTGGGCGGGATCGCGATTGCCGTGGGAGCGCTGGTGGATGCGGCGATCGTGGTGGTGGAGCAAACGCATAAGAAGCTGGAGGAATGGGATCGCGGCGGACGTGTGGGGGACTACCATCGGGTGGTTGTCGATGCGGTGAAAGAAGTCGGAGGGCCCAGCTTTTTCGCGCTTCTCGTGATCGCCGTATCGTTCCTGCCGGTGTTGGCATTGGAGTCGCAGGAAGGGCGCTTGTTTAAGCCGCTGGCGTACACCAAGAACTTCTCGATGATCGTAGCGGCGGTGCTGGCAATTACGCTCGATCCGGCGATGCGGCTGTTGTTCACGCATGCGGAAGCGTACTCGTTCCGGCCGCGTTGGTTGGCGCGGATCGTAAACGCAGTGATGGGCGCCAAGATTCATTCGGAAGAGCAACACCCGGTGAGCAAAGTGTTGATCCGCGTGTATGAACCGATGTGCCGGCTGGCTTTGGAATATAAGCCGCTGGTGATTGGCGTCGCGATATTAATGCTGCTGGTAACCGTGCCGGTATATCTGGCATTGGGGTCAGAGTTCATGCCGGAGTTGGACGAAGGCGCGCTGCTCTATATGCCGACGACGGTTCCCGGATTGTCCGTGGGCGAGGCGCAGCGGTTGTTACAGATGCAGGGGCGGATATTGAAGCAGTTCCCTGAGGTTTCGACGGTGTTCGGCAAGGCGGGGCGCGCGGAAACATCCACCGATCCGGCGCCGCTTTCGATGATGGAAACCACGGTGTTGCTGAAGCCGCGCAACGAATGGCGCACCGGCATGACCACGACCAAATTGATCGAGGAAATGGATCGCGCGACCCGTATTCCCGGCACTTCGAACGCCTGGACGATGCCGATCAAGGCTCGTATCGATATGTTGACGACGGGGATTCGCACGCCGGTCGGCGTCAAGATCCTCGGCGCGGATACGAAGGTGATCGAGCAGATCGGCGGGCAGTTGGAGACGATTCTCGGCAAGGTTCCGGGGACGCGGAGTGTGTTCGCCGAACGAACTTCCGGCGGCTACTTTCTGGACTTCGACTGGAAGCGCGACGAACTGGCCCGGTACGGCATTTCGATTGAAGATGCGCAGGCCGTGGTGATGTCGGCGGTTGGCGGCGATAACGTCACGACAACGATTGAAGGTCGTGAACGGTACCCGGTGAATGTTCGCTACGGGCGCGATTTTCGCAGCGATCCGCAGACTCTGGGGCGCGTGTTGATTCCAGCGGGCAATACGCAGTTGCCGCTGTCGCAGTTCGCGGACGTGAAGATTCGCAGCGGTCCTTCGATGCTGCGCAACGAAAACGGAATGTTGTCGGGCTATGTGTACGTCGATATTGCGGACCGCGACATTGGGTCCTATGTGGCGGAGGCCAAGCGCGTGGCGGCCGCGGAGTTGCAGTTGCCGGCCGGGTACACGATCGCCTGGAGCGGCCAGTACGAAGCGATGGAACGGGTACGGCAGCGGCTGTGGGTGGTGGTTCCGCTGACGCTGTTCCTGATTGTGCTGTTGCTGTATGTGAACACGAAGTCCGCCGTGAAGACGTCGATCATCATGCTGGCGGTGCCATTTTCGGCGATTGGCGCGATCTGGCTGGTGTACGCGCTGGGCTACGACATGAGCATCGGGGTGTGGGTGGGCTTGATTGCGCTGCTTGGCGTCGATGCGGAAACAGGCGTGTTCATGCTGCTGTACCTCGACCTGTCCTACGACGAGGCGAAGCGCGAAGGGCGGTTGCGGAACCTCGCCGAATTGCGTGAGGCGATTGTGCATGGGGCCGTGAAGCGCATCCGTCCGAAGTTCATGACGGTGGCGACGATGTTTGTGGGACTGGCGCCGATCATGTGGTCCACGGGCACTGGCGCCGATGTGATGAAGCGGATTGCCGCGCCGATGTTGGGCGGCATCTTTACCTCGTTCCTGTTGGAACTGATTCTATATCCGGTTGTATATGAGGCTTGGAAATGGCATTCGGAAATGAAGTTGTTGCGATCCTCGCACTGATGATGACGCTGAGTTTGGACCAGACGTTCGCGCTGCGCGATGGCGGACAGCTGCGCGTCGACGATGCGGGGCTGTCGTACCGCGATAAGAAGGGCGTGCGCGTGTGGACGTACGAACATCTGCAGGAAGTGAAGCTGGAGCCTACGCGGTTGCACATTGTGACCTATGAGGACGGTCCGTTGTGGAAGCTGGGGGCGGACAAGGGGAAGGAGTTCCGGATCGCGAGCGGGTCCTCGTTTGCCGGTCTCGAAGGGTTCCTGAGGACGAAGCTGGACAGGCGCTTGGTGACGGCCATGGGCGAGGTTCCGCGCGAGGCGGAATGGAGCGTTGCGGTGAAGCGGCTTGGCACGGTGAAGGGTTCCGAAGGGACGCTGTATGTCGCCAAGGATCGCCTGGTGTACCTGAGCGCCGTCCCCGGAGAGAGCCGCACGTGGCGTTTGGAGGATATTGAGAACGTCAATTCGAGCGGGCTGTACGAACTGACGTTGACGACGTACGAACGGGCGCGGATGAGCTACGGCAGTATGCGATCCTTTAACTTCCGGTTGAAGCAGCCTGTCGAAGCATCGAAAGTGGATGCGCTTTGGCGGCGGCTACAACAGCCGGGTTCCTGATGCGGTTTCCTGTTCTTCTTTCCTGCCTGGCGTGCGGTTTGGCGGCCCATCCGATGGGCAACTTCAGCGTCTCCCACTACACGCGTTTGTCGATGACGCCTACTGGGGCCGACGGCGTGTACGCGCTCGATCTTGCGGAACTCCCGTCGCTTGAGTTGATGCAGAAGTGGAAGGCGAAGGATACGTTGCCGCAAGCGGCCGTGGACGCGCAGGCTCGCGAATGGATGGCGGGGTTGCGGTTCGCCGCCGCCGGCAAGCCCGTAGCGGCGCGATTGCTGGACGCCAGGTTGACCACCGATCGCGGGGCGGGCAACATGCCGGTGTTGCGTGTGACCTCGCACTTTGTCGTCGAGGCGTCGCCCGGCGTCATGACGTTTGAGGACTTGAACTATCCGCAGTCGAACGGGTGGAAAGAGATTGTCATCACCGGCGCGGGCGTTCGCAAGGCGAGCCAGGGGGCGGAGGACCGCAGCAACGCGCTGACCGCGTATCCGAATGAGAACGACCCTCCGCAACAGCTTCGCGCACGGGTCGAGTGGAGCGCTTCGCCCGCGACCGGAACTGCGTTGATCGAGTCAATCGCACAGCCTGCGCCGGTGGGACAGCCCGAGGTTCCCGCGCGCAAGCCGTTGGAGCCGGAGTCGAATCAGGGCCGCCTCGCGAAGTTGATCGAGGAAGGGAACCTGGGTCCACTGGCGTTCCTGCTGGCCTTCGTGTTGGGATGTGCGCATGCGATGACGCCGGGGCATGGCAAGACGATGGTGGCCGCATACCTGGTGGGCGAGCGTGGTACCGCTGGACAGGCAGTACTGCTGGGCCTGATTGTGACC
>JAFDVT010000819.1 GCA_018268875.1 Acidobacteriota bacterium | reverse complement strand
TGCCATCCACTCCCGCGAGCGTTCCAGCGCCGTACGGGGAGCCGCCAATGGTATCGGCCATGTAGGTGAGGTCCTTGCAGGCATACGGCACGCCGACGATGACCATGCCGTGGTGCAGCAGCGTGTTGTGGAAGGACGTGATGGTGGTTTCCTGGCCGCCGTGCTGCGTCGCGGTGGAAACGAAAACGCTGCCCACCTTGCCAATCAGCGCGCCTTTCATCCAAAGTCCGCCGGTCTGGTCCAGAAAGTTGCGCATCTGCGCGGCCATGTTTCCGAACCGGGTCGGCGTGCCAAAGATGATGGCGTCATAGTCTGCCAATTCCTTGGGGTCGGCGATGGGCGCGGCTTGATCGATCTTCGCGCCGACGGCCTTGGCCTTCTCTTCCGGAATCAAATCGGCCACGCGTTTTACGGTAACCTCAACGCCGTCCACCTCGCGCGCGCCTTCAGCCACCGCGCCCGCCATGGTTTCGACATGCCCATACATCGAGTAATACACCACCAGGATTTTTGCCATTCTTTCATGATAGTGCCGGCCGTGATAATTTCAGGTAGCGGCCCGCATGCCCCCATCCACGTACGTACCTGCCCTTCACACAGCCAGCCGTCTTCACCAGCAACTTTCCAACTACGAGGTTCCGGAAGGAACGCGCGTCGGAACCATTCCGGCGGAACCGGACATCTTCCGGTTGATCGACGCCGCATTCTGGGCCAGTCTACGCCGTGAGGAAGTGTACACGCCGCGTATTTCGATGGCGTATGTCGCGCCGGAGCAGACCAAATACTCGATCCGGTTCACGACGCCGATCGCGCTGGCGCCGAAGGATCTGACCAAGGTCGCGGCGGCGGTGGAACGGTCCGGCTTGCACCTTTGCATTTGGCCGCAGGGTCCGAACGGCGAACTGCAGGCGTGGGGAATTTCACGCTCCTTGCCGCCGCTATGCCTGCTGGTGGAAGTTATTTTGCCGGGACTTCTGGTGGCGAAAGTGAGTCCGTTGCAGGAAAGCGGTAAGTTCCTGAACGTCGCGGTATTGCAGGGCGATGACGTGAAGATCATCGACCCGATGGCGTCGGCGGCTCCGCATAGCACGGGTTTGTTGAGTTCGCTGTTGCGGCTGGAATCGCAGTTCGCAACCGGGTCTGTAGTGAACGTGCTGTTGCAAATGGCGGTCTCGATGCGGGCGCATGGGCGGGGAGGGATCTTGCTGGTGGTTCCGCCCGGCAGCGAAGATTGGAAAGAATCCATGCTGCAGCCGATGACGTACCAGGTAACGCCGCCGTTTTCCGGCCTTGGCGACCTGATGCGCAAGGATACCGGGACGCCCAGCAGGAGTTGGGAAAACGCCATGGCTCGCGCCGTCGACGGCTTGGCCGGGTTAACCGCGGTGGACGGTGCGACAGCCATCACGGCGGACTACGATTTGCTCGCGTTTGGAGCAAAAGTTGTGCGGCGGCCGGGAGCTCAGACCGTTACGACGGTGGTGGTTACGGAGCCTGTGGAGGGCGGAAGGCCGCAGTACATGGAGCCCGCCGAATTGGGAGGCACTCGTCACCTGGCCGCTGCGCAATTTGTGCACGATCAGAGAGATTCCATCGCCTTGGTGGCCTCGCAGGAGGGGCGATTTACGGTGTTTGCGTGGTCTCCGGTGGAAGGCATGGTGCACTGCCACCGGATCGACGTTCTGTTGATGTAGCGGTGTCGCCGCTGAGTCAGGTGTCGGGATTCTGCTGGAACCGGTAACCGACGCCGCGGATCGTCGTGAGAAAGCGTGGATGCGCGGGATCGGCTTCGATGTAGCGGCGCAGGCGCACGATAAAGTTGTCGATGGCGCGCGTGTCCGTGTCCTCGCGAACTCCCCACACGCCTTCGAGCAGTTGGCTGCGGGAAACGGTTTGTCCGTCGCGTTCCGCGAGGAAGCGCAACAGGTTCGTTTCCATTAACGTAAGTTGCTGGCGCTGACCGGTGGAGTCGATGAGCTCCATCCGATCGAAGTCGACGATTCTGCCGTCCAGATCGAGACGGTTCAACACGGTGTTCTTGGCTGGAGACGGCGCGGTCGCCGCGGTTTGGGAAGAAGCGGCCCAGGCGTTGCGGCGAAGCAATCCGCGAACGCGCGCGAACACGATTTCCAGTTCAAACGGCTTCGGTAGATAGTCGTCCGCGCCGTTTTCAAACCCCTTGAGGATGTCTTCGCTGCGCCCTCGAGCGGTGAGCATCAGCACGGGCACAAACACGCCCAATTCGCGCATGCGCCGCACCACCGCAAAGCCGTCGATGCCGGGAAGCATGACGTCGAGCAGCACGAGCGACACGGGGTCGCTGTGGGTGTGGACGATGCGTTCCAGCGCCTCCTCGCCGGTCTCCGCGGTTTCGACGACGTAGCCTTCCACTTCTAGATTGAAGCGGAGGCCGTCCGCCAGGTGTTTTTCGTCTTCGACAACCAGGATGCGTTCGTTCAAGAGTTCACCGTAGCGAGCGGAAGTTGTAAACGGAAGGTACTGCCTTTGCCCGCGCCTCTGCTTTCGGCCGTCACCTTGCCACCGTGCTTTTCGATGACGCTGCGCACAATAAACAGGCCGAGGCCGGAACCTTTAATCCGCCCGGTGACCGACCCCGGAACACGGTAAAAACGCTTGAAAATGCGCTTCAATTCGTTCTCAGGGATGCCGATGCCGTCGTCCTGGATGTCCAGGTTCGCGAACTTGCGGGACGGCGCGAGCGAAAGCGTCACCTGTATGTTCACGCGTTTGCCGGAATATTTCACCGCATTGTCGAGCAGGTTCATGATGACGCCCTTGAGTTCTTCGGGGTCGCCCAGAACGACCGCGGCATCGGGCATTGGCGCGACGACGATCGATTCGGCCGGAAGGTGATTGCGAGTGCGCGCCAGGTCGGCGCATTCGACCACGAGTTCGGTCAGGTCGACGGGGCTGCGAAGACGCGCCGCGCGAGACAGACGGCTGACGCTGCCGGCGCGCAAAACCTGGTCGATGGTCCGCAGCAGGCGATCCGAATCTTCCAACATAATCTGGTAAAACTGCTGGCGTTTTTCCGGCGGCAGTTCGCGCTTTTGCAGCGTTTCGAGGTACAGGCGAATGCTCGCCACAGGCGTTTTGAGTTCGTGCGTCATCGCGTCGATAAACGCGTTGTGTTGTTCGTTGCGGCGGATTTCGCGAATCAGAAAAATGGTGTTCAGCGCGAGTCCGGCGATGAGCGCAAGGAAGGCGAGCAGACCCAGCACGTACATCACGCCGGTGCGCCAGTTGACGATCCAGCCGACGTTGAGCATAACGGCCAGCGCCACCATGACGATGCCCAGGGTGGCGAAGAAGATGACCGATCTGCGGCGTCCGGAAACGCTGACCATACTCTGTTTCTAGGATTGCAGAACGCGTGCGACGATAGAACGATGCCAGAGCAGAATTACCAAAATCATACACAGCGGGTTGCCGGGTTCCTTATCTTGGGAGCCGTATTGGCGGTTGTCCTTATCGGGTCGCTCGTGAACCTGTACCAGTCGATGGGGGACCATCAGCGGTTGTACAGCGCGGCCCTGCTTGTTGTGCTCAGTCTGTGCGTGCTGGGAGCGGCCGCATACGCGCGCATGTTTGCCTTGAAGGCGCAGGATCGCGCCATTCGCGCGGAAGAAAACCTGCGTCATTATGTGTTGACCGGCAAGTTGCTCGACGCCCGTTTGCAGCCGTTGCAGATTGTGGCTTTGCGCTTTGCCTCCGACGCGGAGTTCGCGGAATTGGCTCGCAAGGCGGCCGACAGCGGCATGACGCCGGACGCGATCAAACAGGCCGTGCGGTCCTGGCGCGCCGATACCTATAGAGTGTAGTTAGTATGTGCCGGAACATTCGGAACCTGTTTAACTTCGAGCCTCCGACGACGGAGGACGAGGTTCGCGCGGCGGCGTTGCAGTTTGTGCGGAAGATCAGCGGGTTCACCAAGCCGTCGCGCGCGAATGAGGCGGCGTTTGAAGCGGCAGTGGTCGAAATCGCGCGTATTTCGTCGGATTATTTGAGGTCGCTGGAGACGGCGGCCCCGCCGAAGAATCGCGAAGAAGAAGCGGCGAAAGCTCGTGAACGATCGAAGGACCGGTACGCCCGCCCTGCATCATGAAGCGGATTCTGCGCGCGATTCTGGTCCCTCTTGCTGTGGTGA
>JAFDVT010000818.1 GCA_018268875.1 Acidobacteriota bacterium | reverse complement strand
CGGCCATCTGGATCAAACCGGCGATCAGAACGAGTGGTCCCAGGGCGGCGATGCCATGCTGGTTCACCAGTTGAAATACGATCACCGCCAGGCCCGCCGCGGGACCGCTCACCTGGAACGGCGCGCCGCTGATCGAGCCGACAATCATGCCGCCGATAATTCCAGTGACGAGTCCGGCGGCAGGCGGCGCTCCGGAGGCGATGGCGATGCCCATGCACAAAGGCAGCGCGACCAGAAAGACGACGGCCGACGCCAGCAGGTCCTTCGGGCCGGGCGCTTTCATCGGTTCACCGCCGCCAGTTGACGCGGACGCCCGGCCGCGGCGGGGATGCGGTCCTCGTCGAGAGGCACAAAGTCGCCGAGAGCGGCGTCGTAGGCCTGGACGTCGCCGGTGCGGATGTCGTAGTACCAGCCATAGACGTTCACCGCGCCTCGGGCAAGCCTTGCCGCGACCGGTGCGTGCGTCTTCAGGTTCTCAATCTGCGCGATCACGTTTTCTTTGGCTAGGATTTCCAGACGCTCGGACGCACAGAGTTCGGTGTAGTTCTCACTGACGACCCGGGCGGCGGCCTCGGAATGGCGCAACCACTGGCTCACCTTTTCCATGCCGTTCAACTGCTCAGGTTCGAGGATCGCTCGCATCGCACCGCAGTTCGAATGCCCGCAAACCACGATGTTCGGGATGTTCAGCGCGACCACGGCGTACTCGATGGTCGCGGTAACGCCGCCGCTGTTGTCCGAATACGGCGGGATGATGTTGCCGGCATTGCGAAGGATGAACAGTTCGCCGGGCTTGGTCTGCATCAGCAGATCCGGCACGATGCGCGAATCGCCGCAGGTGATGAACAGGATGCTGGGTTTTTGCCCAGCGGCCAGGTTGGCGAACAATTCGCGCTGGGCGGGAAAGATGTCCCGCTGGAACTTCTTGATTCCGCTTACAAATCTTTGCATCATGGGAGGCCTTCCTCAAGGCAAACGGGCACTGCGCGTCTGACGGGGCAGAGGGATCTAGATCGAGGAGGAGGAAGGACAGGCGGGAGGGGCGCGACCGGCGGTGGGGGATGCAAACCTGCAAGTGGCACGGCGAGGTTCCGCGCCTGGTGGCAACGGCCGGCGGTTGTCGATCCGGGGGGACTCGGCGACGGTTCCCGCGGCCGCAACGATCCTGACGCCGGGATCATTCGAACTGGACGGATGCCCCGAACGGACAATCGCGGCGATATCCTCGTGGATCGAATCGAGGACCAAATGACACTGCCGGGTGGTCTGGCGAGTGGTCCGCGTGCGGCTACGGAACATCCGCTCGCCGGGTTCGGAACTCGACCAGTCAAACGCGCCGGCCAGCACGCAGAGGAATACCGCGAGGAGGGATAAGTTCCGGTGTTGCAGCAGTTGGCGCAAGGCGAGGCCTACCGGCGAAGGAGAAACACGTCCGCCGGTAGGTTGATTGTATATCGCACTTTGGTTTTTCGATCACCATCTTTCGATAGGGTGCTCCGCTATCGGCCGGCTATCGAAACGCGAAACGGTTCGCCAGGTTTCACTCAAGGCGAAACGATGCGAAGAATGGTCGCCAGGGCTTGGTCTTCATCCTCGATCTCGAGGTCGATTTCCAGCCAGCACAGACGGAGGTCGCGGAACTCGGCCAACGCCAGTCCGGAAAGATTCATATAGTCTTTCTCGGTGGTCACGACATAGTCGACGTGCGCGTGGCGGGCCTGCCAGGCGATGCGGGCCGTTTCCTTGGGCGTGTAGACGTGGTGATCGCCGAATTCCCACTTGGGTCTGGCGAACACGCCGAGGCCTTCGAGCGTCCGCCAGAAGGTGCGAGGATTGGCCAGTCCGCAGAACGCGGCGACCCGGCCGTTGGGTTGGCCGTCGCCGCGCCACTTGCGGAATCGTACCCGGGACCGCAGGATCGGGGCTGTCGTATTGTACTTTCGCAGTTCGCGTTCGATGCCGTCCGTCTGCTGATTGGGTTCGACGCGGGTGAGCACAAACAGGTCGGCGCGACGCAACTGTTCCAAAGGCTCGCGGAGCTTGCCCAGCGGAAAGACGTTGCCGCCGCCGAACGGGTCCAGGCTGTCGATCAGCACGATGTCGGCGGTACGCGCGAGTTTGCGATGCTGAAAGCCGTCGTCGAGGATGGCGACATCGGCGGGGTACTTCCGCAGCATTCGCTGGGCCGTGACATAACGGTCGGCGCCGATGCCCACGTGCGCGAGGCCGCGGCGTACGAAAATCTGCGCCTCGTCGCCGGTGAGACCGGTGTCCACCCGGGCTCCGGCGGGCACGATGACGGAGGTATGCGGCGTGCGGCGGCGGTATCCGCGGGTGAGAATCACCGGCTGCAATCCGCGTTCCCGCAGACGTTCAGTCAACCACACCACCATCGGGGTTTTGCCTGCGCCTCCCATGGTGATGCCGCCGATCGAGATGACGGGAATGTCCAGCGACCGCGCGCCGTCGCTCGACCTCGAAAACGACGCCCACAGCTTGGATAGCGGCCACAGGAACGCGGTTGCCAACAGACCTCTGGGGTTCACTGGAAGGGCCTCATAGCAAGCCGTCAGCAGATGCTCCGCCGCTCGCGCCGTGACTCCGCGTTTCGATTCGGCGATGGTCCTGGCGCGGTCACCGATGGCTTTTCGACGCTCGGGGTCGCCCAGCAAACGGGTCACCGCGGTCGCGAGATCAGCCGGCGCCTCGATGGGTTCGATCGCGCCTGCGGTCAGAAATTCCCCATGAATCTCGGCGAAGTTGTGATTGTGCGGGCCCGCGATCACCGGCTTCGCAAAAAAGGCCGGTTCCAGGAGGTTGTGCCCACCACGGCGCGCGAGCGTCCCGCCCATAAAGACGACGGTAGCGATCGCGAACAGGCTACCGAGCTCGCCCATGGAATCGAGCAACAGGACGTCCTCGTCGCCAGTCGCGTCGGCGATTTTGGACCGCCTCGCGAACCGTATCCCGGCTGCTTCCAACTTCTGTGCGGCTAGATCGAAGCGTTCGGGACGGCGCGGCACCAGGATCAGCAGCGTTCCGGGATGTTGACGCCGGACCTCCTGAAACGCCGCGATCACCACGTCGTCCTCGTCGACATCGGACGAGTCTACGGGCGGCATCGTGCTGGCGGCGATCCACACGCTGTCGTGTCCTTCCAGGAACCGCAGCAGTTCCGGCGCGATGTCCTTCGACGACGGCTGAAAGTCGAACTTCAGGTTGCCGAGCGTTTCCACCTTGTCTGGTTCGACGCCGATGGCGAGGTAACGCTGGTGATCCTGCGCGCTTTGGACGTAGATGCGATCGGCCTGGTTCAACACCGGGGCGAAGAACCATTTCCAGCGGCGGTAGGTGGGAAACGTGCGGTCGCTGATGCGTCCGTTGACGATCACCAGCGCGCAGCCGTGGCGTTTGGCCTCGCGATAGAGGTTCGGCCAGATTTCGGTTTCGAGGACGCACACCAGCGCGGGCCGAAGCGTGCGGAAGACGCGGCGGACGAACCAGCGGTAGTCGATCGGCGAGTAAAAGATGCCCGCCGCCATGCCGTCCAGCTTTTCGAGGCAGATGGCGCGGCCGGCGAGTGTGGAAGTGGAAACGTACACCGGCGCGTTGGGGTAACGGCGGCGGAGTTCGCGAACCAACGGTACGGCGGAGATCGCCTCGCCGACCGAGACGGCGTGCAACCAGATGGCCCCGTGCGCCGTCCGTTGCCAAGAGGCTTTGAGGCTTCCGAAGCGTTCGGGCAGGTGGCGCAAATACGCGCGATTCTGCAAAATCCGGCGTAGCAAATACAATAGAACGAGTGGAAACGCCAGCCACTGCAAAAGGACGTAAAGGGTATATATGAAAACAGTCTTGAGTCGCAGCGTTTTAACCGCCCTGTTGGTTATTATCCCGGCTTTCGGGTTGGATAAGGAACCGTTCAAGGCGGGCCGCGCCGAGACGTATGCCGCAAAATCCGACCAAGGCAAGGTTACGGTGGCAGTTGCGCCGTTCGGGCATCCGGATCAGATTCGCCAGGCGTTCGGCAAAGCGGACCTGGACAAGTACGGCGTGCTGCCGGTGCTGATCGTGATCGACAACAACGGTTCGACGACGTTGAAGCTGGACATGGTGGCGGAATACGTCACCGCCGACGGCAAGCATGTGGAAGCGATTCCGGCCGACGAGGTGATGTACCTGAACACGCCGAAGCGTCCGAAGATGGTGGATACGCCGCGGTTCCCGATTCCCACCAAGAAGCCGAAGAACAAGCTGGAAGCCTGGGAAGTGACCGGTCGCGCGTTTACCGCCAAGATGGTTCCGGCCGGAGAATCGGTGTCGGGGTTTGTGTACTTTCAGGTTCGCCAGGAGTCCGGGGCTCGCATTTACATCAACGGTTTGAGCGACGCGAACACCCGCAAGGACTTGTTCTACTTCGAAATCCCGCTACCGAACGACTAGCCTTGCGCGCAATCGCGCCCGCTGCTCGGGCACATTCTGGTCTCTAGCCGCGTCGATGGAAATATGCAGCGCACGCGGGTGGTGATTGTGGTGCTCGCAGTCGCGGCGATTGG
>JAFDVT010000817.1 GCA_018268875.1 Acidobacteriota bacterium | reverse complement strand
TGTCGGCGTGAACGGCGTCACCACACGTTCGCCACAGCCGCAGCAACATGAGTGGACAGCCGTCGCGTAGTCCATCGAGATGTACAACACGCCCGGCTCTAGCTCGCGCGGGACGTTGCGGACAAAGCGATGCTCCAGGTGCTGGTGACGGATCATGTCTGCTCTCCATTGAGCAGCATGTCGCCATCGGTGGTGTACGTGCTGTGGTGCTCGTTTTCCAGATCGCGGTAGAAGCCTCGGAGCTTTTTCCACTTAACTACCGCCAGGCACGCGTTCAAGGCATTCAGGTCGGCAACCTGGATGTTGGACGCGTAAAGGTCCTGACCACGACCTCCCGCGAAGGAGATGCGGCCCTGGTGGACGTGCTCGCGCTTCTCAGGCGTGCTGGTGGTGACGCGCAGGATGCCCCCCAGGCTGCCGTTGGTGAGTTCCAACCCCATGCCCACGTCGATGAAGGGCACGTACAGCGCCTCAAGCTTTGCCACGACGGCGCGCTTCTCCTCGCCGGCGTCCATGCTGAGGAACGCGAAGGTGATGCCGTCCAGCAAGCCAAGCGTCTCAGCCTTCATCTCCACGGGGTGCGCTTCGATGAATCGGTGCATGCGCCCGTAGATGCCCTTCAGGTAGTCCACCTTCGTCTGGGCGTCCCGCAGTTCCTCCAGGGTCGGCGCGCCGGGTGCACGGAAGGCGTTGTGCGAGAGGAAGACGTCGGAGTCGAACAGGCGAATCTGCTTCACCGGCGTCTTCGCGACGAGGTCGAGGATGTAGCTGCCGGTGCCGCCGAGGCCAATGACCGCCACGACCTCCTGCTCAAGCTTGGCGGTCAGCGCGCCGATCCCGACACGGCTGGAGGCGGTGTCGAGGTAGTTGAACACGCTGGCCTCGTCTTCATCGTCTCCGCCGCGGAACACGCGAGGGCTGATGCCCGGCTGCAGCACGGCGGCCGGACCGGACAAGATGGTCGCGTAGGTCGACATTTTGGCGTAGTAGTCCGGGTAGCCTAGGTCGCTCGGCTTGCTGGAGAACGCGAACCGTGCCCTGAGCCCGTGGCCGAGGTCGGTGTTCGGCTCGGCATGCGCGATTCCCTGCAGACGCGACCCGTCGGCATTGCATGGGAAGTCACCATCCCAGTTCATGACGTGCGTTTCGGGCTTGCGGGTACGGTCACCGGCCAGGTCAAGAGCCGACGACAGCGTGCCGAAGCGCACCTGGCGTTGCGCGTCGACGTAGGGCACCTCCAGCATCACCAAGAGGCTGCCTTGGATGCGCATGAAGTAGCCCTCCGAGCGAAGGCGCGCCAAATCTGGATTAAGACTGAACAGTGCGCGTGACATTGAAGATGGTCCCTTTCTTCTTGACTTCGACGGAGCCGCCCTCGCCGAGCTCGCCGGCGTGGGGGAGCGAGGCAGCATTGCGGTAGGTCATTGAGAACTTCACGTTGGTCTCGCCGGCCGCGTTCGGGTAGTACAGCTTGACCACCTGCTCGAAGGTGACATGCTTGTCCGGCACGGTCTTCTCTTCGGCATTGACCAAGATGACGTAGCCCGTGTCGGGCTTGAGCGCGGTGATGAAGTGCTCGATGCCGGGCGCGTCGAGGTTGATGCGCTCGTCTGGGTCGATCAGACGGTCTTCACCGCCGCGAACCTCCAAGAACACGGCCTCGTCCGGCGACGCATCGGCGAAGTCGTACAGGACGCTGCCCAGGATGTCGGCGCGGCCCCACGCCAGTTGGCGGTCGTTCAGCGAGAACTTGAAGTCGCGGTCAGACTTGAACGCGATGAAGCGTTCGGCTCCCTTGCCGCGGAGGTCGAAGGTCTCGTCGAGGCGGACGTCCTCGAAGTCACCCGTGTCCAGGTAGGCGAACAGGATGTAGTCAGCGCGGTGGTCCAAGCCCGCGCCGGCAAGGATTTGCCGGCCGGTGGGAACCGGGTCCGGCACATCAATGTTGCGGAAAGTCAGCCCCTCCAGGGCAAACCGGATGCGGTAAGCCGAAGCTTTCCTCAAGGCACGACCCTCGCGGATCGCTTCACCAACGTCGTCGTAGTTCATATGTTCCTTTTGAGGTCTGTAGGCGGCTCCATTGCTGCCCCACATCCACTCAATCGGACCGACCTGACGTCGCCGGTAAACTATTTTAGAAGGACTTCACCAAGGTCCCCCGCGGCACGGCGCCGCACACGAAAAACGCCGGGCAGTTGGGGCACGTCATGTCAGACGCCTCTGCCCGGAAGTTCCCACCACGGATGTCGCTCAGGATGCGGCCCAACTTGACCTGGCGGCTACTCAGTTCCTTTGGCGACAGCGCGAGTGGCTTTGCTTCGGCGTCGGCCAGGTACACCAGTTCCACAACCGCATCCGGAAAGGCGTTGCGGGCCGCTAGTACGAAAGCCGCGGCACCGACATCCTTGCCTTCACCGCTCGTCGCGTGGCCGGTCTTGACCCGGCGCAGCGTTCGAACACCGTTGCGCACCAGGACCTCGTCGGGCCTGACCTCGACTTCGTGGCCGTCGAAGGTGATGAGCAGCGCGGTGGATGCTTCTACCGACGCGCCAGCCCGCGATTCCAGGAAGTAGCCAAGCATCGAGGTCGCAATTGCGCGGTAGTCCTCGACGTAGCCGTGGTCGTGAAGGCCATGATTGACGAACGCCTGTGCAAGAAGCACCTCGCACTGGTCGGCCGAGGCCTCGCCCTGGTTGATGACCGCCCGATAGACATCCCG
>JAFDVT010000816.1 GCA_018268875.1 Acidobacteriota bacterium | reverse complement strand
GTAATCGCCCCGCGATGCAAGTGCCGCCGTACCCCGTCCGCCCCCGCAACCGCCGCCTCATACAGCGCGCGACCCTGCAACGACGCGAGTTCCTGCGACAGCTTGCGTCGAACCTTCTCGACCTCCTGCAACCGTTCCGCTTGCCCCACCGCGACCGCCGCCACCTCATCCACGCCGCACGAATACGTCCGCGACAGCAACGACAGCACGTCGTAATCCATCCGCGCCCGGCGCACCGCGCGACCTCCGCAGACAAACTCCAACCGCGTCGCGTTGCGAACTTTTTCGGTCCGCCGCAGCAGGATCGGCCCGATCTCGCCGGTCGTTCGAACATGCGTTCCACCGCAGGCGCTACGGTCCAGATCGGCGATCGTCACGATCCGCAGTTCCCCGCTGCGCGCGGACGCTTTGCGCAACCCGGACGCCGTCGCCGCATCCTCGAACGTCACCGTCACCGCGCGATTTTCGAACACGGCCTCGTTCGCCCGCCGCTCGGCCTGCTCCAATTGCGCCGCCGTCAACGCCGGTACGTCCAGATCGATAGTGGACACCGCCGCGCCCATATGGAAGCTCAACGTCGGAATCTGGAACAGTTCCTCAAATACCGCCGACAACAGATGCTGCCCCGTGTGCTGCTGCATATGGTCGAACCGGCGAGCCCAGTCGACCGCCCCGGACACGCGCGCGCCCTGTTCCAGAACACCGTCGACCTTATGACCCACGCCGCCGTCCGGCATTTCCTGCACATCGACGACAGCCAGCCCATTCAACGTCCCAAAATCCGCCGGCTGACCACCAGATTCCGGGTAAAACGCTGATTCTTCTAGATATACCCATCCATCCACGATCGACGCCACGGTCGAATCAAACGCCGTGCGAAAAGAATCCAAGTAGTAGAGCCGCGCCATGTCTCCTCACGAGATTCGCACAATCAGCGCCTGTTCTGCGCAACATCTTTGAAAGCAATACATTAGGGAATTGTCGGAGTCAAATGCCCCAGAGAAACACCTTAGTAACGCCAAAATGCCTCTTTGTAAACCGCTGTTCCGTATATAGATATAATTCTTGACGCGGCACAACATATTGGGCCACCATAGGCATCAGCGCATTCATACCCGACGCATTTTCCGCCCTTATACACTGCGGCTCGTGTTCGATAAGCGCTAGTTCTTGCAATCGTTTAGGAGATCCAAATGGGTCAACTCACAGTGGACTTGAATGCTACAGTCCGCGAATCGAAGAAATCCCTACCCATCGAGATGCGCAAGGGGGTGTCATTCCCCCGCTACTTCACGGCCAAGCTGGACCCGGGCAAGACGCCGTACGACGACATCCTTTGGGAACTCCGCTCCGCCACCATCGGCAACGATAAAGGCGCGGTAATCTTCGAACAAAGGGACATTGAGATCCCTGTCGACTGGTCGCAGACCGCCACGAACATCGTCGCCAGCAAGTACTTCCACGGCCGCATGGGCAGCCCCGACCGCGAACGTAGCGTCTCGCAACTCGTCCACCGCGTCGTCGACACCATCGCCGACTGGGGCCGCGACCAGCGCTACTTCCGCTCCGTCGAAGACGCCGAAAACTTCCGCAACGAACTCGCGCACCTGATGCTCACCCAGAAGGCCTGCTTCAACTCGCCCGTCTGGTTCAATGTCGGCGTCAAGGAAACCCGTGGCTACGGCTGGTATTACAGCCAGGAAAGCGACGAAATCAAGCGCCTCAGCCGCTACGACCAGAAGCCCCAGTGCTCGGCCTGCTTCATTAATTCCGTCGGCGACAACCTCGAATCCATCCTCGAACTCGCCAAGACCGAAGGCATGCTGTTCAAGTGGGGTTCGGGCACCGGAACGAACCTTTCCGCCCTCCGCGAGGACGACGCGCATCTGTCAGGTGGCGGCCGCGCCTCCGGACCGCTCTCCTTTATGCGCGGTTTCGACGCCTTTGCCGGCGTCATCAAGTCCGGCGGCAAAACCCGCCGCGCCGCGAAGATGGTGATCCTCAACGCCGAGCATCCCGACATCGAAAAGTTCGTGTGGTGCAAGGCCAAGGAAGAAAAGAAGGCGCATACCCTGATCGACGCCGGCTACGACCCGTCCCTCGACGGCGAGGCCTATTCGTCCATCTTCTTCCAGAACGCCAACAATTCCGTCCGCGCCACCGACGACTTTATGCAAGCCGTCGTCAACGATGGCGACTGGTGGACCCGCTCGGTCGTCGGCCAGCAGCCCGTCAAGCGCTACAAAGCCAAGGACCTGCTCAAGCAGATCTCCGAAGCCACCTGGCAGTGCGGCGACCCCGGCATGCAGTTCGACACGACCATCAACCGCTGGCACACGTCCAAGAACACCGCCCGCATCAACGCGTCGAACCCCTGTTCCGAATACATGTTCCTGGACGATTCGGCCTGCAACCTGGCCTCGTTCAATTTGATGAAGTTCGTCGGTCCCGATGGCCAGTTCGACGTCGAAGCCTTCCGCCACGCCGTCGACACCACGATCCTCGCGCAGGAAATCCTGGTGGACAACGCCGCCTACCCGACCGAGAAGATCGCCAAAAATTCGCACGACTACCGTCCGCTCGGCCTCGGCTTTGCGAACCTCGGCGCCCTGCTCATGTACATGGGCATCCCCTATGATTCGAACCAGGGTCGCGCCTGGGCCGGAGCCATCAGCGCCATCATGTGCGGCCAGGCCTACCTCACTTCGGCGCGCGTCGCCGGCGACTCCACCGGTCCCTGCCCCGGCTACGCCATCAACGAGGAACCCTTCCTCGACGTCATCCGCATGCATCGTGACTCGGTGGCCACCGCGCTCGACTCCAAGCTCGTGCCCCCGGCCATGTACCGCGCCGCAGAAGAATGCTGGAACCAGGCCTTCGACCTCGGCCGCCGCACCGGTTTCCGCAACGCGCAAACCACCGTCATCGCTCCCACCGGCACCATCGGCTTCATGATGGATTGCGACACCACCGGCATCGAACCCGATCTCGCCCTGGTGAAGTACAAAAAGCTGGTCGGCGGCGGCGTCATCAAGATCGTCAACAACACCGTCCCCTCGGCGCTGTTGAAGCTCGGCTACACCCCGGAACAGACCGACCGCATCGTCGGCCACATCGATTCCACCGGCACCATCGAAGGCGCGCCCGGCCTCAAACCCGAGCATCTTCCGGTGTTCGACTGCAGCTTCAAGCCGCAAAACGGCACCCGGTCGATCCACTACATGGGTCACGTCCGCATGATGGCCGCCGTACAGCCGTTCATCTCCGGCGCGATCTCGAAGACCATCAATATGCCCGAAGAGTCCACGGTGTCGGACATCATGGACGCGTATGTCGAAAGCTGGAGGTTGGGGATTAAAGCGGTAGCGATTTACCGCGACAACTCAAAGCGCGTACAGCCGCTGTCGTCGGGTACCGCCAAGGGTGCGAAGGAAGCGACGACGTCTACCGCTGTCGCGGGTCCTGCAACGGTCGAAAAGATCGTCTACCGTCCCATCCGCCGCAAGTTGCCGGATGAACGCCACTCGATCACCCACAAGTTCTCGATCGGCGGGCACGAAGGCTACTTCACCGTCGGCCTGTATGAGGACAATTCGCCCGGTGAACTGTTCATCACCATGGCCAAGGAAGGTTCCACGATTTCCGGCCTGATGGACAGCTTTGCGACTTCGGTGTCCTACGGACTGCAGTACGGCGTACCGCTGAAGTTCTTTGTCGACAAGTTCGCCCACGTCCGCTTTGAGCCGAGCGGCTGGACGGGCAATCAGACGATTCCGTACGCGAAATCGATCATGGATTACATCTTCCGCTGGATGGGCAACCGGTTCCTTGGACCCGAGTATTCGCTCACCGAAGCCGGCGATGCGATCAAGCTCCGCAAGACGGAAGACGACGCCCAGCAGAACCTCTTCGTCGAAAAGGCGAAGGGCGAAGCGGTTGTCTGCTCCGAATGCGGCTCGCTGATGGTCCCCAACGGTTCCTGCTACAAGTGCGAGAATTGCGGAGGCACTTCCGGCTGTAGCTAAACAGTTTTCCTTGGGTTGCTTCAGGGAAGATCCGGCGCGGGTCTGGTCGCAAAACCAGGTCCGCGCCGTTGATTTTTTATTGACGATCGCCGGGCTAAAGCGGCGGGAAGGCCATTAGAACAGTTCGCCGATGTCTTTGGCGATTTGCCGGGATTCCAGGTGAATCAAACCGGCGTTCGAACCCTGCGGTCCCAACACGGCGAGCACGGCCTTGGCGCCCGCGGAGTACACAAACAGCGCGCCTTCGTCGCCCTGAATCGAAACTTCGCCCAGCGTCGCCATGTTCATGGAATCGGTGATCCGGCGTCCCAGGCTCGAAGCCGCGGCCGCCATCGCAGCCAGGCGGTTCGGGTCCGAGGGACCGGAAATGGAATGCGCAATCGGGAGACCTTCGTTTGAAGCGAGCAGTACTCCCTTGAGCTCCGGAATCGCGTTCCGGAGGGTTTCGATGTGATTTTTAAGCGCGTCGTGCTTAGCCATGCGATCCTCTTCTAAGTGAACTGATATCGTGACGGGTTACTTTGCCGTCGCAATTGGATGATCGGTACTAAGGTGCGCGAACTTTAGCATTTCTGGGGGCGAAATCCAGTTTGCAACTAGGGAAACACCTGAGCGGGTCATGCGGTGTTCGGCCGCGGACGTCTTAATATGTTCGCCTGAGCCGGGTAAAAGCACAGTTCACCCTTTAGTAATGCGCCCAGTCTGCCGATGAAGGACTCATGCGGTGTTTGTACTGCGGCAAGCCACTACCACTTCTTAAGAAGCTTACCGGGGGCGGTGAGTTCTGTTCCGATGCCCACCGGCATAAATATCAGGAAGAGTACAACAAGCTCGCGTTAAGCCGTCTGCTGCAGGCGCAGTCCCCGCC
>JAFDVT010000815.1 GCA_018268875.1 Acidobacteriota bacterium | reverse complement strand
CTTGCTGCAATTTCTCCGGCGTCACCACCGCCGCGCTTGATTACTTTTTACCGGTCGGGATGGCGTCGCCCAGGTTCATGGACCCGCCGCCTTCGCTGACGTAGTTGCGATTCCAGGTCGGCGTTTCCACCGTCACTTCGCCCCGCAGAACCACAGCCTGGCAACCCAGGCGCGACTTCAACGACAGATCGGCGGCCATGTCGAGGCGATCCAATTCGTCGTCCTCGGCCTCCGACATATTTTCGGCGCCTTCGTTGATCCAGACGTGACAAGTGGTGCAGGCACAACTTCCGCCGCAGGCGTGCTCAAGCGGCACATCGAAATTCAGCGCGATGTCGAGCAGCGATTCGGGTTTGCCGTGATCGGTGTACGGAAGTTTTCCGCTTTCAAACTCCACTGTCCGGTCGCTACCCTTGCCATCGTAATTTTTGAACGTAACCTTCGGCATTTGCACTTCCAGAATAGCCCGGATGTCATACTGAAGGGACAGTGTTCCAAACCGTCGAAAACAGGGTGCGGGAAGCATTCCGGTCCCACATCCAGAACCACTACGCCACCAGTGTCGAAATCGTGATTGAGGAGCCGAAACAGGCTTCGTTCGGTGAAATGGCGCTGCCTGTGGCCTTCCAATTGGCCAAGGCGCTGAAGAAGGCCCCGCGACAGATCGCCAGCGAATTGGCGGCCGGCATCGGCGCCATCGAAGGCGTCGCGGCGATGGAGGTGGCGGGCAACGGCTACATCAACGTCCGTCTCGACCGTGGGAGCTACGCGCACGCGATCCTGACCGGGGCGGCCGCAGCGGACACAAAGCCGGGCAAGATCATCGTCGAACACACCAACATCAATCCGAACAAAGCCGCGCACATCGGCCACTTGCGCAACGCCGTGCTGGGCGACACCTTTGTCCGCATGCTGCGCGCCACCGGCAACCAGGTGGAGGTGCAGAACTACATCGACAACACGGGCGTCCAAGTCGCCGACGTGGTGGCCGGCTTTCATTTCCTCGAAGGCAAGACGATCGACGACGTTCGCGCGCTGATCGACAACCCGGAACGTCCGTTCGACTACGTCTGCTGGGACCTCTACGCGCGCACTTCGCAGCACTACGACGCGAACCCCGAAATCAAGGCCAAGTGGCGCGGCGAAACGCTGCACGCCATCGAAGCGGGCCACGGCGAACTTTCAGACCTGGGCCACCTCGTCGCCGACGCGATCGTCCAATGCCACATCAAAACGATGCTGCGCCTGGGCGTGATTTACGACGTTCTGCCGCGCGAAAGCGAAATCCTGCACCTGCAGTTCTGGGCGACGGCGTTCGAACAGTTGAAGGAACGCAAGGCGATTTACTTCGAAACCGAAGGCAAGGCCAAGGGCTGCTGGGTGATGCCTTCCACCGCGTTCAAGGAAGGCGCCAGCGAAGAGGCGGACGACAACAAGATCATCGTGCGGTCGAACGGCACGGTGACCTACGTCGGCAAGGACATCGCCTATCAGCTATGGAAGTTCGGCCTGCTGGGCAAGGATTTTCATTACAAAAAACTTCTGACTTACGCCAATGGTCACGAACTCTGGCAGTCCACCGTCGAACCCCAACCGGGCGAGAAAAAGTTCGGCGGCGGGCGCGAGGTGTACAACGTCATCGACTCCCGCCAGTCCTACCTGCAGGACGTCGTGGTCGCGGGACTGCGCGCGCTCGGCTACAACGACCAGGCGGACCGCTCGACGCACTTCGCCTACGAAATGGTGGCGCTTTCGCCTCGCACCTGCGTGGAACTGGGCATCGAGCTGTCGGATGAGGACAAGAAGAAGTCCCACGTCGAAGTCTCCGGCCGCAAGGGCCTGGGCGTGAAGGCCGACGACCTGATCGACAAGCTCATCGAGAACGCCAAGCGCGAGGTGGATTCGCGCAACGCCGACCGTAGCGAGGCCGAACGCCTGCAGGTGGCTCAGCAGATCGCCATCGGCGCGCTGCGTTACTTCATGCTGAAGTACACCCGCAACACCGTCATCGCGTTCGACTTTCAGGAAGCCCTCAGCTTCACCGGCGAGGCCGGTCCGTATGTCCAGTACGCGGCGGTTCGCGCGGCCAAGATTCGCGGCAAGGTTCTGGATAGCGGCGTGGTGGCGAACACCGGGCAGTTGGATGCCGCCTCCATGAACACGTTCCTGACGGACGAAGGACTGTGGCAATCGCTGCTCGCGGCGTCGAAGCTGGAACCGTCGTTGCTGCGCGCCACGCAGTCGGGCGAACCGGCGCACGTTGCGAAGTACGCGTTCCAGTTGGCGCAAAGCTTTTCCGGCTTCTATCAGGACCACCGCGTTCTGGAGGAACCGGACGCCCGCCGCCAGCAATTCCTTTTATGGATGACGGACCTGTACCGCCGCCAGTTCGAACGGTCGCTCGACGTGCTGGGCATCGCCGCGCCGGAGTTCATGTAAATAAAGGCACGCTGTGGCTCCGCCGTCACACCGGCAAAGCCAACTGTCCGCCGTTTTTTGCCGTGGCCTTACGCTTGCAGGGGTTGGTAGAATATATGTCGATGAAGTGGTTTTTGCGTCTTGCAGTTACGACGCTCGGTAGCGCCGCCGCGCTGCTGGCGGCCGATGTTCAGTTGATCGAAGAGATCATCGCCAAAGTGAATGGCGACATCATTACACGTGGGGAACTGGCCAAGCAGCGCCGCCAGATCGAGGCGGAACTCCGCGCCACGGGCAATGTTCCGGCGGCCCGCATCCAGCAAGCTTTGCAGGAACGCGAGAAGGATATCCTGCGCGAGCGGATCGACCAACTGCTTCTTGTCCAGAAGGGCAAAGAGCTGAACATCAACGTCGACCAGGACTTTTCCAAGTACCAGGCGGAACTGCAACGCCGCTTCAACCAGTCGGACCCCGAAAAGTTCCAGGCCTTTGTCCGCGAGCAGACCGGCATGCCGTACGAGGACTTCCGCAACGATTGGAAGAACGGGCAGATCACCCAGCGCGTCGTGCGCGAACAGGTGAGCCGTTCCGTCAACATCCCTCGTGAGGAACTGCGCAAGTATTACGACGAACACAAGACGGAGTTCGTGCGCCAGGAACGTGTGTTCCTGCGCCAGATCCTGGTGTCCACCGACGGCAAGGACGATGCCGGCATCGCCGCGGCGGAAAAGAAAGCCAAGGACTTGGTGGCCCGCGCCCGCAAAGGCGAACGCTTCCCTGAACTCGCCCGCGACAACAGCGACGCGCCCACCGCGCAGCAGGGTGGCGACATGGGTCCCTGGGAAAAAGGCAAGCTTCGCGAGGACATCGAAAAGCTGGTGTGGGAAAAGCCGCGCAATTATGTGACCGACCCCATCCGCGTGCCCGAAGGCTTCCTGATTCTTCGCGTGGATGAACACCAGAAGGAAGGCCAGGCGGAACTGGAGGAAGTGGAAGGCGAAATCACCGAAAAGTTTTACAGCCAGCGCTTCCAGCCGGCCTTGCGTGATTACCTCACCAAGCTTCGCCAGGAGGCGTTCCTGGAAATCAAGAGCGGTTGGGTAGACACCGGCGCCGCTCCGGGAAAGAACACCGCGTGGTCCGACCCGGCGCAGTTGAAGCCGGAAACCATCACCAAGGAAGAAGTGGCCGCGCAAACGCGCCGCCGCCGTCTGCTTTGGGCCATCCCGATCCCGGGCACCAGCGTCACCTCCAAACCGAAATCCTCATCGTCCAAGCGTTAATGAAATCGCCCTTCGTCGCGGAAATCAAGCCCGAGCAGAACATCAACACCACGTTCCTGGTGTTGAATAAGGACATTCGGCAGAAGAAGAACGGCGACCCGTTCCTTTCGTTGAGTCTGGCCGACAAAACCGGCGAGTTGGACGCCAAGATGTGGGACAACGCGGCGGAAGTGATGGAGACGTTCGACCGCGACGACTTCGTCAAGGTCAAGGGTCTGACGCAGAACTTCCAGAACCGCCTGCAGCTGACCATTCATAAGCTGGCCAAGGTCACTGACAGCGAGGTGGAAGTACACGATTACTTTCCGGCCTCGAAGTACGACCCGAAGGACATGGAGGCGGAGCTGAAGGCTCACGTCGCCGCGATGTCCAACCCGCATTTGAAGGCGCTGCTCGAAGCGATCTTCGGCGACGAGAAGTTCATGTTGGCGTACCGCACGGCACCCGCCGCCAAGAGCATTCACCATGCCTACCTCAGCGGCTTGATCGAGCACGTGTTGAGCATGGCCAAGGTCGCCAAGTTCACCGCCGCGCATTATCCCGGAATCGACGTGGACCTGCTGCTCACCGGCGTGTTCCTGCACGATGCCGGCAAGGTACACGAGTTGACCTACCATCGCGGGTTCGGCTACTCGGACGAAGGGCAACTGGTCGGGCACATCGTCATGGGTTACCAGATGGTGACCGAAAAGGCCGCCGCGGTCCCCGGATTTCCGCCCCGCCTGCTGCATCTTGTGCAGCACATGGTCCTGAGCCATCACGGCGAGCTCGCCTATGGTTCGCCCAAGGTTCCCGTGTTTCCGGAAGCGCTGCTGCTCCACCACATCGACAACATGGATTCGAAGATGGAAGCCATGCGCTGGGTGGCCGAACGCGACACCCGGATCGACGGCAACTGGACCGGCTACAGCAACGCGCTTGAACGCACGGTCTTGAAGAAGGTCCTGTACCTGGAAGATCGTCCTGCTTCCCCGGTGGCGGTGGCGACAGCGCCCCCGGCCCCGCACCCGCCGCATCACGCCGGTGGCGGACCGAAGCAGAATTCCCTGTTTGCCGACAAGCTCACCCAGGCGATTTTGAAGACGCACTAACGACGACCATGCACGAGGCCCCCGGACCACTTGAGCTGAAATGCCTGCAAGCCATCTGGAGGCTGGGCGAAGCCAACGTCAAAGATGTCCGGGACCTGCTGACCAAGGACCGGAAGCTTGCCTACACCACGGTCATGACCACGCTCGACCGGTTGGAAAAGAAGGGCACGCTGAAGCGTCACAAGTCCGGCAAGGCGTTCGTCTACCAGGCCGCGATGACCGAGGACGAAATCCGCCGCATGGCCGTCCAGCATCTGCTCGACGAGTACTTCGAAGGCTCCGCCGAAAAGCTGCAGAATTACCTGGCCGGCGGCGCGGTTCGCGCCAACGCGCCCAGGCCTCTTAAGATCGACACCACGCTGCTTTAGCCCAGCCGTACAGGCTGATGCTTCGCCACCCAATCCGGGTCGAAGTCCACGCCGAAGCCTGGTCCCGTGGGCACCTTGATCTTGCCCTTGGCAATCGTCAGAGGCGACGTCTTGCATTCGAATCGGATGTTCTTGCCGATCTCCTTGAACTCGTGATGTTCGCCGGCGTTTGGCAGCGCCGAAACAAACTGGATGTTGTACACGTTGCCGAGTCCGCCGCCCGACATGTGCGGAATGCACTGCTTTCCGTATGCCGCCGCCATGCGCGCGACCTTCATCGAGCGGATCAGACCACCGAAGTAATAGTTATCCGGCTGCACGATTTCGAGTCCATCGTTGGCAACCAGCCAGCGGAAGCCGTGGTAGCTGTAGTCCTGCTCGCCGTTGGCGATCGGGATCGTCAAGGCGTCGGCCACCTGCTTGATCTCGTCGATGTGGTCGAACATCACGGGCTCTTCGAAGTAGCGGAACTTGTACTGTTCTAGCAGTTTGCCGACGCGGATCGCCTCGGGCACGGTGTAAAAGCTGTTCGAATCGGCATACAGCGCGACGTCATCGCCGAACGTCTTTCGCACGAGCGGCACGATCTTTTCGGTACGCCCCGCGGGTCCCGTGGCATACATGTCGGTGGTCATGAACATGAGCCCGCCGACCTTGATCTTCAGCGCCCGCAGGTCATGCGAATGGAACGCTTTCCCGATTAGGTCCAGCGATTCCTCGACGGGTTTCTCGCGCCATTCGGTGGCCATGTAGAGCCCGACTTCGGGGTTGTGAACACTGCCGATCAACTGGCCCACCGGTTTGCCGGCGATGCGCCCCAGCATGTCCAGAATCGCGAACTCCGCCGTCGCCAGCGGGAGCCCCAGCGCCATGCCGTTGAACCGGAAATTGAACTGATAGATAAAGATCTTTTCGAGGATCAGATCCAGTTCGCGAGCGTCCTTCCCGATCAGAAACGGCTGGATGTTCTTCAGAAAGATAGGGAACAGCGTGCTCATCCCGGTGTGCGCCACGGAAATCCCTTCGGCGCCGTCCTTGGATCGCACGCGGCACAGGTAGCCGTTGTCCAGGCGCAGCAGCTCGACGCTCTGGATGATCACCGGACTCTTGAACAGCTCCTTCTTCAGCACCGGAGCCTGCAGGATGGCGTCGAGTTTCCGGTACCTGTCACGGACGGTCTCGGCGCCGGATGCAACTCCGGCGGCAGCGGCGAGGGATGAGGAGGAGGAGAACAGAAAACGGCGGCGATCCAGCTTTGTCAGGCTCACCGAACGAGCATATCAATGGCGAGTCTCGTTTTTCAGCCTCCATTCCAGATTGCGAAGCGGCAGAAACGGGCGAAGATTACCGGAAGCCTGCAGATACTGAACCGCCTTGCGGTACGCCTCAGCCTTTACCGCTTCGGTGATCTCGCCGGCCGAACATACGGCGAACTCACGGTCAAAACGGCGGCCGTCCAAGTGGATTTCGGCATACGCGCGCTGAAAGACATCGTGGCAATGGGACGCGGAGGACGAAGCGACAGCGGCAGCGGCCGCCAGAAGAAAGACTTCCAGTTCGACATCGGGGGCGATGTTTGCTGACAGACGTGTGTACAGCATGCCCCAACAATACGCTCGTTGGCTGCCAAACGCTATCCCCCGAGGCCGGATAGGGCCCTACCAGATTTTCGGTAGATGCGCGGCTATTCGTCGCGCAAGGCCTCCACCGGGTTGACGGCCGCGGCTCGCATCGTGGGAACCCAGCAGGCCAGCATCGCGACGATCGCGAACAGAATCGCCACGCCGGCGAGCGTGAGCGGGTCCGTCGGTTCCACGCCGAACAGGAACGTTTGCAAGACACGCGACAGGGCAAACGCGGCGACCAATCCCGCGACAATGCCGCTTGCAATCAGCCGGAACCCTTCGCCGAAGATCAGGTTCCGGATGTCCCGGCTTTCCGCCCCGACGGCTGCGCGAATCGCCAACTCGCGGCGCCTTGCGGCCACCGAAAGCGACAGCACGCCGTAAATCCCAACCACCGTCAACAGGCTGCCGATGATCGAGAACCCGGCCAGCAGTTGCATCGCGAATGTGCGGGTAGCCAGCGAATCGCCGCGTACTTCATCCATGGTCTTGACGTTTTCCACGGCCGCGGTGGGAAGCACGCCGTAAATCTCGCGGCGAATGTTGTTGATCAACGCCTTCGGATCGGCCACCGCCGTCCGCACGATCAGGTGCTTTGAAAACGCGGAGGCCTGCCACATCGAAAGATAGATTTCGGGCTCCGCCGTCTGCGTCAGGTCGGCGGTACGGCCGTTGGCCACGATGCCGATGATCTCGGTTCCGGGACGATCGCGCCCGCCGCCGATCCAGAACTTCTTGCCGATGGCCGTTGTGCCGGAGAAATACCGGTCCGCGAACGCCTTGTTCACCACCGCGACGGGAGGCGCCTGGCGGTTGTCGCTCGCGCGAATGTCGCGGCCTTCGAGGATCGGCAGGCGAAGCAGGTCGAAGTACCCCTGAGTCGCGGAACGCAGGGGAATCGCAATGCGATCTCTTTCGGTCGCGGGCGGCGGTTGACCTTCGATTTCGAGCGCGCCCGGCCAGTTGTTGCCGGTCAGCGGAACGCCCCACGCGAACGCCGCCTTTTCGACGCCTGGAATTTGCGAAACGCGCTCCAGCGCGCGGCGGTGAAAGTCGTCCCACTGGCCTTGCACGGCGGTGACGCTCATGGTCAAAATGTGGCCGGTGTCGAAGCCCGACTGGACGTTCGCCAGGTTCACCATGGTGCGGACCAGCAGGCCCGCGCCCACCAGCAAGGCAAGCGTTAGCGCAGTCTGCACCACGGTCACCGTGCGCAGCAAGCGCCGTTCGCCGCCGCTGGCGCTGCTCTTTGGACCCGCGCTCTTCAGGACCTCGACGGGATCGATCCGGGAGGCGCGCAGAGCCGGGAACAGTCCCGCGGTGACCGCGGCAAAGATCGCCGAGAACAGTCCGAATAACAAAACCGGCCATCCCGCGTTTACGGCGTCCAACCGGGGAATCGCCTGGCCGCCGATCAGCTTGAACACCTTCACCAGGCCGAACGCGACGCCCACGCCAAGGGTCCCGCCCAGCAGCGCGAGTAGCAGATTTTCGGTCGACACCTGCAGGAACAGCGCGCGGCGTTCGATTCCCAACGCGGAGCGAACGGCGTATTCCTGTTGCCGCTGCAGCCCTCGCACAAGCAGCAGCGCGGCGACGTTGCCGCACGCAATCAGCAGGACAAGAGCCGCGGCGCCAAGCAGCGGCAGCAGGATGCGGTTGCCTTCCTGATTGATGTACGCCGCCAGGGACTTCAGCCTGGGCGTGACGCCGGCCAACTCCGGAGCCTCCCCGGCCACCTGGGTGGTCAGCACAGCTAACTCGCTTTGCGCTCCTTCGAGAGTCGCGCCGTCGCGCAACCGTGCGATGACGTTCCAGCCCGTGTTCTTTAGCCGTTCGGGATTGGGAACCGCGGGAACCCAGAACTGCACGGTCGAGTTCTCGTTATAGTTCGGTTCCTTGGCGGCGCTGGGCACGGGCAGGAAGCGGATGTTCGGCGGCATCACGCCAATGATCGTGGGCGGCGTCTGGGCGCGGCTCATGCGCAACGTTTTGCCGACGACGTTCGGATCGCCGTTGAACTTGCTCTGCCACAACTCGTGCGAAATGATCAACACCGGCGGGGAACCTGGCTTCCCTTCCGAATCGGAAAAGATCCGGCCCATCGACGGCTGCAAACCCATGACCCGGAAGTAGTCCTTGGTAACCGGCATGCCTTGCATGGACTCGCTTCCATCGTCGAGCACCAGGAAGTTGAACGTCCAGGCGTAGGCGGCCACCGATTCCAGGGACTTTGCGTCCTTCTGCCAGTTCATCCATTGCAAAGGCGCCCATCCGGACGGCGTCCGCATGATTTGGCCGTCGGTGCGGGCCGAGTCGACCAGCACGAGGCGGTCAGGCGCGCGGTACGGCGGAGGCGTGAGCAGGACGCCCTGTATCAGGCTGAATACCGCGGAAGTCGCGCCGATCCCCAACGCCAGCGTGAGCACGGCAAGCGTGGTGAATCCGGGCTGTTTGAGGAGCATACGCGCTCCGAATCGCAGGTCGCTGATCAGCATCGTTATATATACGAAGTTCAGGACTAGCGGTTCCCACCGAAATTCGTATCAATTGATCTGCCGGACCGTCCATCGGTCGAATTTTCTGCCGATGGTGATGAACCAGACAGGGCAATGGCCGGCAGACAGGTCCAACTGCGACACGCCGTACACATACTCGCCCGGGCGGGACTTCTGCCGCGTGATCACCCATACGGCGTCGAACCGGACGGGATTTGGCAGCCTTTCGGCGACGCGGGTGGCGAACCAGTCGGTTCCCAGTCCTTCGATGAAGACCACGAGTTCGTGGGCATCGTCGTCCGTCTTCGATGCGATGCGCGAACGGATCTCTTGGACGATGCGGTCCTCGGCGGACGAGGTTCCATCGGGCAGGACGTGGATGTGCTCGAGCGCTCGACGCCGACCGTCGAGAATCGCCTCAGGATCGAGAGCGATCCGGCCATTGTCTTGCGCGTCGAATCCAGCGACCGCGGCGAGCATCCAGGCGGCGAATAGTTCGG
>JAFDVT010000814.1 GCA_018268875.1 Acidobacteriota bacterium | reverse complement strand
TCCGCTTCGTCCAATAGCGAAATCACCAATGCCCGCGCGGGTTCCACGATGACGGTGAACGGCGGTCGCGCGAACGAAAGCTATTACACGCTTAACGTAACCTTCTTCTCCAATCCTTCCCGTAACACCGGATTGAATGTCCCGCCGCCCGACGCCGTGCAGGAGGTTCGCGTACAAACCTCGAACTTCACCGCTGACAGCGGACGCAATAGCGGCGCCGTCGTCAGCGTCGTCACCAAGGCCGGAACCAACGGTTTTCACGGCGCCCTTTGGGAATTTCACCGCAACAGCGCGATGAACGCCAGGAACTTCTTCCTGCCGTCGAAACCTTCTGAACGCCAGAACCAGTTTGGCGGCGCCGCCGGCGGCCGCATTGTCCGCGACAAGCTGTTCTACTTTGGTTCGTACGAAGGAATTCTCGACCGTCGTGCCGCCACCGAAGTCAACGCCATTCCGCCGACGGCCGCCGAACGTGCCGGCGACTTTTCGAACATCGCCACGCAACTCATCGATCCGCTCAACGGTAATCCGTTCCCTGGCAATCGCATCCCCACGAGCCGTTTTGACCCGGTGGCGGCGCGCCTGCTGCAGTTCATTCCGTCGGCAGACGTCGGCGGCCGCCTAACTACCGTCTCCGCGGCCCCTCGCGATGCGCACCTCGGCATGACCCGCGTCGATTGGAACCTGTCCAGCAGGCAGACGCTCTTCGCGCACTACTACCTCAGCCAGAACGACGTCACCCAAGGGCAGCTTGCTTTCGGTTCGAACGTACCGGGATGGACCGGCCGCAGCCAAAACGTTCGCAATCAAAACGGCGGCATCAACCACACGTTTATCTTTAGCCCGAACCTTCTCAATCAGGTCACGCTCGGCTACACTCGCTCGGTTTCCGGCGATATCCCGACCGTCACCCGAACCAACTCCGAACTCGGCATCCAGGGCTTCCCCGACTACACCAACGGCGGTTCGATGCAGTTCCAGGTGTCAGGCCGCTTCAATCTCAATTCCGGCTCGCCCGTGCGCTTCATTTCGAATAACTACGACTTCAACGAAATGATGACGTGGATCAAAGGCCGCCACACGATGAAGTTCGGCTTTCAGTACCTCGACTTGAGCTTCTTCCAAACCTATCTCGGCCCCGGCGCCTTCACCTTCAACGGCACGCGCACCGGCAACGCGCTCGCCGACTTCCTCACCGGTTCGTACCGGAATCTCTCCTTCGGCTACGGCGTTCGAAACAACGACTCGCTTGGCGGCTACTACGGCGGCTTCTTCCAGGACGATTTCAAAGTCTCGCGCCGCCTGACGCTCAATCTTGGTCTGCGCTACGAAGTCATGCAGCCTTGGGTCGACAAGTTTGACCGCATCAATACCGTCGATCCCACACCCGGCGTGCGTTCTTCGGTGGTCCCCAATGCGCCTCCCAACCTTCTTTTCGTCGGCGACCTTCCCCGTGGCCTCGTACAAACCGACCGCAACAACTTTGGTCCTCGTGTCGGCCTCGCGTGGGATGTCACCGGCGACGGTCGCACCGCGGTCCGCGCGGGCTATGGCGTGTTTTTCGAGATGAATAACGCCGACACCGTCGCGCAGGAAAACCCACCCTTCGCCGGATCGACGTCGTTCCAGAACGGGCAGTTGCAGAACCCCGCCGCCGGTCGTACCTTGCCTCCCGTGGTGCCCAACGCCGCGAACGAAGGCTTTATTCTGCCGCTCAATAACTTCTTCACGGACCTCGGTCTTCGGACGGCGTACGTTCAGCAATGGAATCTTACGCTGGAACGTCAACTGCCTGGCGGCTTCCTTGCTCAGGGTTCCTACGTCGGCAAGGTCGGACACAAGTTGCCCGCCTTCCGCCCGTTCAACGTTGCGATTTACCGTCCGGGCAATGACGCCAACGGCAATCCGCTATCGACTTTCGACAACGCCCAGGACCGTGCGCCGTTCCTTCCCGGTATCTACGGCACACAGATGATCGTGATGTCTGGAGCGTTCAACCAGGCGTATCACGCCGCGCAGTTCCGCCTGGAAAAGCGCCTCTCGAACAAGTTCTCGGTGCTTGCTTCTTACACCTTCGGCAAATCGCTCGATGACAGCTCGACCATTTCGCTGGGAGGCTGCGTCGCCAATCCGTACGACCTCCGTTCCGATCGCGGACGCTCGCAATTCGACGCGCGCCACACGCTGGCGGTCTCCTGGTACTACACGCCGGTACGCCCGCGTCGCGGCATTTTCGGCGCGATATTCTCCGGTTGGAACGCTTCCGGCGTGCATCGCGCCCGCACGGGTTACCCGCTTACCTTCTACAATGGCGATGACGTTGCCTTGGGCGTGGATATCTGCGGCGGTGAGGAGCAACATCCCGATCTCGTCGCCAATCCCGCGCGCAGCCATTCGTCGCGCCAGGACATGATCACGAACTTTTTCGATACCTCGGCCTTCCGCCGCCCCCAGACCGGCTACTACGGCTCGGCAGGCCGTGGCATCCTTACCGGACCAGCCACCGTCACCTCCGACTTCGCCATGACGAAGAGCTTTGCAATCTTCGGCGAAAGCCGGTTGCAACTCCGCGGCGAACTCTTCAACGCCTTCAATCAGGTCAATTTCACGCGAGTTCGTACCACCATGACGGACGGCCTGTTTGGTTCCATCGACCAGGCCGCGCCCGCGCGCACCGCGCAGGTCGCATTGAAGTATGTCTGGTAAGGCGCAGATGCAAAAGCAGCCCGAGGTGTCACAAGCGCCCCGTCTTCGCCGCGTGCTCAGCCGCGCGGACCTGGTCATCTATGGGCTTACCATCATCACGCCCACCGCCGCATACCCGGTTTTCGGCATCCTGCAACAGATGTCGCAAGGACATGCCGCGCTTAGCTTTCTGGCTGCTGTCATTGCGATGCTGCTCACCGCGCTGAGCTATGGACGCATGGCAGCGGCCTTTCCCTCCGCCGGTTCCACCTATACGTATGCCCGGCGGTCTCTGCACGACTATGCGGGTTTCATCGCCGGTTGGGCGATGCTTCTCGACTATGTTCTGGTTCCGATGCTCAGCGCGATTTACGTCACTCTCACCGCCGCTCGCCTCGCGCCGCGGGTGCCGCATTTCGTCTGGGCTCTGCTGTTCACCGCCATCGTCACGGTCATCAATCTCTACGGCATCCAGGTCACCGCGCGAGCCAGCACGTTGATGACGCTTGTGATGTCTGCTTCCGCCGTGTTGTTTGTCGCCTTCGCGATCGGTGCCGTACCGGCCGGGGAAAGCCTGTTCCAGAGGAACGCCCTCTACAATCCCGCGACCTTTTCCCTGCCGGCACTCGTCGCCTCGGCTGCGGTCGCTACACTCTCGTTCCTGGGGTTTGACGCGGTATCGACGCTTGCCGAAGACACGCGCGATCCCGAAAAGGACATCGGCACGGCGACGGTTCTCGTGTGCGCGATTCAAACCGTTTTCTGCGTCTCGATCAGCTACCTCGCCGCGCTTGTCTGGCCGCCTTCGCGCCCGTTCCCAGATGTCGAAACCGCCATCCTGGATGTCAGTACGGCCATCGGCGGACGTCCCATGTTCTTGTTCAACACCGCGGTTTTATTGGTCGCAGCGGTTGCCAGTTCCATCACGAGTCAGGCTGGTGCGTCGCGCCTGTTGTACGGCATGGGTCGCGACGCGATTCTGCCTCGCGCCTTCTTCGGTTATCTGGATCCCCGCCGCGCGACGCCGACTCGCAGCATTTACTTCATGGGTGCCCTCACGTTCGCCGGCGCGCTGTTCGTCAGTTTTCAGACCGCCGTCGAACTCGTCAGCTTCGGTGCCTTCACCAGTTTCATCCTCGTCAACCTGAGCGTGATCCGGCATTACTACTTCCGGCTCGCCGAGCGAACCGGAATCGCCTTTCTCAGGAACCTCGTTTTCCCCGCCGGCGGCGTACTGGTTTGTACGCTCGTCTGGCTCAACCTCGGCGACCGTGCCAAGATGGTTGGCTTCGCGTGGTTGGGCCTTGGCGCAATTTATCTCGCTGTCGTGACACGCGGATTCCGCGTTCCCGTCAGGCAACTGGAGTATTCATAATGCTGGCGCTAGCCACAGATTTGAGAAAGTACGTTCGCGATCATGCGGGCCGGCTAACCGGACTTTTGCAGCAATTGGTTGCCATTCCTTCCGAAAACAAAGCGCCGGTTGCGTACGAAGGCGACGTGCAGCGATACATCGCCTCGCGCCTGCAAAAGCTCGGTTACGACCCGGTGATGTACCGTCCCGATGAGGTGCCTGGCATTGCGGAACATCCGTCATTTTGGCCCGGTCGCGACTATACCGATCGTCCCAACGTGAACGTCCGCATTCCCGGCATTGGCGCTGGCCGATCGCTCGTCCTGTCTGGGCACGCCGACACAGTGCCCATCGGTACAAGCCGATGGACCAAAGATCCATTCGGTGGCGAAATCGAAGGAAATCGCCTGTATGGCCGCGGCGCAAACGACATGAAGTGCGGCCTTGCCATGAACCTCTTTGTCGTCGAAGCCCTGCGCGATCTCGGAATTCAGTTGGAAGCCGATCTGATCTTCGAATCGGTCGTCGACGAAGAGTTCGGCGGCGTGAACGGTACGCTTGCCGCGCGCCTCATGGGATTCAATGGCGACGCCGCGATCGTTACAGAATCGTCCGCGCTTCGCATTTGCCCCGCCCAACGTGGCGGCCGTTTGGCATACATCACGCTACACGCGCCGAATCAGGGCATCCTTGGCGCCGTGCGGGCCAACGCGGTCGAACAACTGCGCGTCTTCCTCAACGGTGTCGCGGATTTTCAACAACAGCGTCTGCGAAGCGTCGCGGCGCACCCGCTGTACGCACATCTGGCGAACCCGGTGCCCGCTGCCGTCAACCGCGTATTCACCGCGCCCTGGGGCACCGGCGAACCGTCCAACATCCCGTCGGAATGCAAGCTGGAGATGTTTTGGGAGGCGATGCCGGGCGAAACCCGCCAGGACGTCGAAAACGAATTCCACCAATGGTTGGACGCCTTGATTGCCGCCAACCCCGCGACGTTCGGCATCCGTCCCACGGTGGACTTTCCCATCCGCTGGCTGCCCGGCTCCGCCATCGATCCCGGCCACGACCTCGTTCGCGAACTCGCCGCCGTCGCGCGCGAAGAGCGCAACCAAACGCCCGCGGTGCAGGGCATTGAAGGACCTTGCGACATGTACGTGTTCCATGAAATGGGCATCCCGGCAGTTCTCTGGGGCGCCGCCGGGGGCAACACGCACAACCCCGACGAGTATGTGGACGTCAACTCGCTGATCGAGGCTGCTTCCGTCCTTTTGACTTTCACTTGCCGCTGGTGCGGCGTCCGGAGCGACGTATGAAGACGCTGTTGCTATGTTTCGCGATCGCTCTGCAGGCGAAGGATGGCTTCGTGTCCTTGATGCCCAAGCACGACGTCGCTGAACAATGGACCATCGAAGGCAAAACGCCGGCCGACGCGTGGTATGTCACACGCTCCGGCGAGATTGGCGTCACCGGTCAACCCAATGGCTTTCTGCGTAGCAAAAAGAAGTATCGCAATTACATCCTTCGGGCCGAATGGCGCTTTCAAACCGGCTACACGCCCCGCCCGGAAGAGGACGGTTGGCCCAACGCCGGGTTCTTTATCCATTCGCAGGAAACCGTTGACGGCTGGCCGCGATCGTTCGAAGTCCAGGGCCATTTTGGCGAAGTCGGAAGCCTCTTCGGAGTCCGCGGTGGCAAGATCAATGGCGCCAAACGCGGGGTAATCGTCAAGGAGAACCGGCCGAAGTTCGGCGATTGGGACCGCTACGAAATCACTTCCATCGACGGAAAAGTCACCGTCAAACTAAACGGCGTCGTGGTCAACGAAGGCACCGGAGCTAACCCGTCGGAAGGCAACATCTGCCTGCAGTCGGAGGGTTGGCCGTTGTTTTATCGCAATATCGAAATCAAGGAACTACTCTGATGCGACGTCGCGACTTTCTCAAGCTTCCACTCGCAGCGGCATCGGCGTTCGCCGCCGGTACGCCGACCCGGTTTCAGGTTGCCTGCATGACGCTGCCGTACTCGGCTTTCCCCTTCGAGCGCGCGTTGACTGGCATTCACAATGCCGGTTATCAGTACGTCGCCTGGGGAACCACACACGTCCGCAAACCCGTCATCGATGTCAACGCCACGGCCAAGGACGCCGCGCAGATCGCCGCCCGCTGCCGTTCTATCGGATTGCAACCGGTGATGATGTTTTCCGGTGTCAACTTCGAAGAATCGAACGCGGTGTCCGTGTACCAACGCCGCATTGACCAGGCCGCCGCCGCGGGCATCGGCCAGATCATCGTCTTCGGCAAAACCAGCGCCGGTGACTACGGCGCGGTGATCCGCAATCTCCAACAGGCTGCCAGACACGCGGAAGGTTCCAGCGTGATCCTTGCGCTCAAGCAGCATGGCGGCAACACCGCAACCGGCGAACACTGCTCGCGCATCATCGCCGACGTCGGCCATCCCTCCGTCAAGATGTGTTACGACGCAGGCAACGTGCTCGACTACGAAAATCACGACCCTTTGCCTGACATTCAAAAATGTTGGACCGACATCCGATCCTTCGCCTTGAAGGATCATCGCAATCAACCCAAGGACGAAGACTGTGGCATCGGCTTCGGTGAAATCGACCACTACAAACTCTTCGCGCCCGTAATGCGGACCGGCCTCGATATGCCGATTTCCGCCGAAAACATTTTCGAACCTCTCGTACCACGCCCCCAAAACCCCGAAGGCGTCGATCGCCTGGCCCGCCGCTCGCGCGAGTTCCTGGAAGCCGTTCTGGCCGGACTCGCGACCACCCCCGAATTTAAAGGATGAACAAAGACATGAGCTTCAACCGCAGACATTTCCTTGCCGCAGCCGCGGCAGGCGCCGCCGCGCAATCCGTCGTCGTCGGCCAATCCACCGCACCGCGAATTCCTACCGCCATGATCGGCGTCGGCAATCGCGGCTCCCATGTGATGAAGGGTGTTCTCGAACAACCCAACGCCGCTGTCGTCGCTCTTTGCGACATCAAGCCGGACCGCCTCGACGCGGCCGCCTCCGCCGCGGCCAAGGATCAGCCCAAGACCTATAAGGACTGGCGCGCCGTGATCGATCGCAAGGACATTGAGGCCGTCTTCATCGCCACTCCGCCCTACCTGCATTCCGAAATGGCCGTCGCCGCGCTACAGGCCGGCAAGCATGTCTATTGCGAAAAGCCCATCGGCATTACCGCGTCGCAGGTGCGCGATGTCGTCAAAGCCGCCAAAAACAGCAAAAAGGTGTTCATGGTGGGCCAGCAGCTACGCTCCTTCACGCAGTTGCAGGAAGCCATTGCCAAGATCCGCGGCGGCGTTATCGGCAACGTTCTGATGGTCAACGCGCAGCGCCACGCCAGCCAGGACCTCAGTCACGACGGTTCCTCCGCCGACTGGTACTTCGACGTCGACAAGTCGGGCGGCTATCTCATCGAACAATCCGTTCATAATCTCGACGCGTGTAACTGGGTTGTGGGTGAACACCCCACCAAGGCGAGCGGCTTTGGCGGAACGTTGCTGTACAAAAACGACCCTCCCGGCCGCAATATCTACGACTGCAACGTACTCTCTTACGAATATCCGAGCGGCGCCAAGATGTCGTTTACGTTGAACGTTTTCCATCCCCCGGGCATGCCTGGAGGCAACCAGTACATCCACGCCTTCGGCTCCAAAGGCGCGGTGGATCTTATGTACTCCACCAATATGTACAAACTCAACACCAAGGATGAACCAGTTGTGCTCGCCGCGAAGCGCGATGAGGCGCCCCACGGCCACACCACGGCGTTTTACGACTGCATCACCAAGAACGCGAAGAACCCGGCCGATATCGTTGTCGGTGCTTCCGGCGCGCTAACCGCCATCATGGGGCACCTGGCGATGACGAAGCAGTCGGTCGTCTCCTGGTCGGATCTCGGCGTCGCCTTGTAGGGCGCCCGTCCGTCACGATGGATGCTATCCAACGAAAATGATTAGATACAGGACCTGCGCGGCGATCACGAATCGCTGGATCGTTTCGTGCCCCGCGCATAGCAGGAACTGCATCGGATGGTGTCCATCGTGCACCGTGGCGAATTTTTTGGGATTTTTCGGCTAACGCCTAGACGATCGAATGGAAAACCGCAGGGAATGCGAAGGATGGTGGGCCTGACAGAACTCGAATCTGTGACCTCTACCGTGTCAAGGTAGCGCTCTAACCAACTGAGCTACAGGCCCATCGGGTGGGTAAACCCTAGTCTACCACGCTACACTACGATTTCCAGCGTCCCCATGCGAACTTTCCTTCGTTCCTGTTGCCTGCTCTGGACTCTCGGCGCGGCTTCCTCCTCCTGCTTCGCCCAAACCGGCGATTACCTCGGCACCGTCCAGATCGGTGTCGTCAAACTTCGCCTCGCCCTCCACATCCTGAAGACCCCCGAAGGTGCGTTCCAGGCCTCCGTCGATTCCCTCGACCAGGGTGCGCGAGGCCTTCCCGTCGACCTCATCCTCTCCGGCAACGCCCTTCGCTTCACCGGCCGCAGCGGCATGACCTATGAAGGCGAAATGGCTGCCGACTTTCAATCCATCCGCGGAGCCCTGTCGCAGAACGGTCAGCGTTTCCCGCTCGATTTCGCCAAGGTCGACAAGATCGAGGGACCCAAGCGTCCGCAAACGCCGCAGCGCCCGTTCCCTTATAAGGAAGAGGAAGTCACGATATCGAACAACGGTGTCACTCTCGGCGGAACTCTCTCCATTCCCCAGAACGCCACCGCTCCCGCCTCCGCCGTCATCTTCCTGACCGGTTCCGGCGCGCAGGACCGTGACGAAACCCTCTTCGAACACAAGCCTTTCCTCCTGATCTCCGATGCGCTGGTGCGAGCCGGTATCGCGACGCTCCGCCTCGACGATCGCGGCGTCGGCAAGTCCACCGGCAACCTTGCGCAGTCCACGCTGGAAGACCTCGCCTCCGACGCCGTAGCCGCGTATCAGTTCCTGAAAACCCGCAAGGAAATCAAAGGCTCGAGCATCGGATTTATCGGCCACAGCGAAGGCGGCATCACGGGACCCATGGCCGCCACTCGCGCCGGCGACGCCGCCTTTGTCGTGATGCTTGCAGGCGGTGGCGTACCCGGTGACGAGATCCTGCTCGAACAAGGTCAGGCGGGCCTCCGCGCCGCTGGCGCCGCTCCCCAAGTGCTGGAGTTCCAGCGCGCTTTCCATCAGGCGTTCCTGCCGGTGGTGAAAGCCGAATCCGACCCCGCCAAGTTGCCCGAAAAGCTCGCCGCCGCGTTCGAAAAGCTCAAGGCCGAAAACCCGATCGCGAACATGGCAGCCGCTCAACTCCAACCGCAGCTCAAGACACTCGCCACGCCGTCGATGAGCAGCTTCATCCGTTACGACCCGCGCCCCGTCCTTGCGCAATTGAAGTGTCCGGTTCTCGCGATAAACGGCTCACTCGACGTACAGATCATCAGTACGCAGAACCTGCCCGCGATTGCCGCCGCTCTGGCGAAAGCAGGCAACCCGGACTACACGATCTCCAATTTTCCAGGACTGAACCACCTCTTCCAGACCGCTAAAACCGGTTCTGTCGCCGAGTATGGGCAGCTTGAACAGACCCTGTCTCCGCGCGTTCTGGAATTCGTTACGAACTGGGTGAAGGCCAGGACCATCCAATAATTTTTTATGGAATCCTTTGACGTCGTCATCATTGGCTCGGGCGTCGTAGGCTCGTCCGTCGCCTACCATCTCACCGAAGCCGGTTGCACCAACATCCTGCTGATCGAACGCGAATCCAGCCAGGGCAAAGGCTCCACGGGCAAAAGTATGGGCGGCGTCCGCGCGCAGTTCTCCACCGAACTCAACATTCGCCTGTCACGCTTCTCCATCGACTTTTTCCGCACCTACGACGAACGCCTCGGGCACCCTTCCGGCTACAAGCCCCAAGGCTACCTGTTCCTCGCCACCCAGCAAAAACACGTCGATTATCTGGACACCACGCTCGAACTCCAGCATCGCGCCGGCCTCTCCGAAGTTCGGAGAATCACCCGGCAGGACATCGCCGAATTGCTGCCCAACATGCGAACCGACGACGTGCTTTGCGGCAACTTTTGCGGCATCGACGGCTTTGTCGATCCTTACTCGCTGATGAACGGCTTCACGGCGGTCGCGCTCGAACGCGGCGCGAAGATCTGGCGCGATTGCGAGGTCACCGGCATCGAAAAGGACGCGCAAGGCGCAGTCGCCGCCGTGGTGACGTCGAAAGGCAAAATCGCCACTCGAACCGTGGTCGATGCCGCCGGAGCCTGGTCCGCGCAGATCGCAAAGATGATCGGCGCCGATCTCCCCGTCGAACCGCTACGCCGGATGCTGGTCCCGACCGAACCCACGGACTTGATCCCGCATTCCTCGCCCATGGTCGTCGACATGTCCAGCGGCTTCCATTTCCGTCCCGAAGGCGCGGGGATTCTGCTGGCCTGGAACGACGCCGCTGAGACCCCGGGTTTCAAAACCAACTTCGACCCCGCCTTTATCGAGAAGGTGCTCACGCACGCCGTCGAACGTCTTCCTGGGCTTGAAGACGTCCCCGTCAACCCCCGTCGCGCTTGGGCCGGACTCTACGAAATGACTCCGGACCATTACCCGGTCCTCGGTCCGGACCCTAAAACAAAGGGCTTTTTCTACGCTTGTGGCTTCAGCGGCCACGGCGTGATGCATTCTCCGGCCTCCGGACGCATCACCGCCGACTACATCACCAAGGGCAAAACGGACATCGTGCCCAACGCGGAAGTCCTCAGCATCTCCCGCTTCGCGGAAGGGAAGCTGCTGCACGAACTCGCCGTATTGTAAGGTGAAAGTTTGCAGGGATATTTTAAAGGCAAGAACATCCTGGTGACGGGTGCGGGCCGTGGTTTGGGCAAACGCTTCGCCATCGGCTTCGCAAATCTCGGCGCCCGCGTTGGCCTCTTAGCCCGCTCCAAAGCGGAAATCGATGCCGCGCATCTTGAGATCGAACACAACGGTGGCAACGCCCTTCGCCTCCGCGCCGACGTGTGCGACCTTGAACTCCTCATGACCTCCGTCGACCGCATGCGCGTCCAATACGGCGACATCGACGCCGTGATCTGTGCCGCTGGCATTCTCGGGCCCATCGGTCCGTTTCTCTCGAGCACGCCGCGTCTTTGGAACGACGCGATTCACGTCAATCTGCTCGGCGTCGCCAACACGCTACGCGCCGTCGCGCCGCAGATGGCCCTTCGCCGTTCGGGCAAAGTCGTCGTCCTTGCGGGACCCGGCGCCGAAACGACGCGACCCTGTCTGTCGGCCTACGCCGCTGCCAAAACCGGTGTTGTACGTCTTGTGGAAACGGTTGCCGAAGAGATTCGCGACTCGAACGTGCAGATCAATTGCGTTGCGCCCGGCGCTACCTACACGTCGATGACCGACGAGATCCTGCGCGCCAGCGACATCGTCAGCGAAAAGGAACTTGCCCTCGCCTCGCAGGCTCGCGCCAATGGTGGAACGCCGCCGGAACAGCAAATGGACCTGCTGCAGTTCCTGCTTTCCGACAAGTCGAACCACGTCAGCGGCAAGCTCATCTACGTGCAGGACGATTGGAAGAAGTTCGTCAACGGACCCGCCAACGGCTACACGCTGCGACGCGTCGTTAAGGGCTGACTTTCCGGACCCGAGCCACGCGCTTGCCGCGCACTTCCGCAAAGTCCTCGATCTCTTCCATGTGCCGCGTTTCGATGTGTTCGCCCCACACTTCGGCGATCGCGGCATTCAGATCCGCCTTCGACAAGCCTTCGCGAACATCGTTCTCGATGCAGTACTCCATCTTGTTCGCCGTCGCGCGATCGACAATGTTCTGCACGAGCGCTCCGCTCGCCAGGTCGCTCAACAAAAATCCGCCGCTCGCGCCGTCCTCGAACTCCACCTCGTACAACTGCCGCGAAGCGTCGAACAGGCTTTCCGCCGCCGCCTCGCTCAATTCGTCGAGCGTTACCGCGCTGTCCAGGAACACACCATCCAGATGAATGCGGAAGATCGCCGCGGCAGCCTCGGCATTCGGCCTTGTGACACGAATCCTTCGGTCGATGCGGCCCGGACGAGTAATGGCAAGATCCAGCGAATCGGGCCGGTTGGTGGCAAGAATCACGAACGCGCCCGATTCTTCCATGCCGTCCATTTCGGCCAGCAGCGCGGGCACCAACGTGAACGCATTCTCGAGCCCGTTCGACGGACGCCGCTTGAACAGCGCATCGGCTTCGTCAAAGAACAATACCGCCGGATAGCCGCGTTGTTCCCGCCACTTGCGCGCGTCGTCAAACAATCCTTTTACGGCTTTTTCCGAATTTCCGACAAACTGATCGAGCAGTTGATGACCTTTGACGTACTTGAACCCGCCGTCATCCGCCTTGCGATGGTACAGCGCGGCGATGAGCTTTACTACTGCCTTGCCTAGCAGCGTCTTGCCGCATCCAGGAGGCCCGTACAGCAGCACGCCACGGCTACGCCGCCGCTTGAAGAGATCGAACAACTCCGGGTACAGTACAGGCCATTGAATCGCGCGAATCAGTTCCCGCTTCGCTTCGTCCTGGCCGCCGATATCGCCCCAAACATCGTCCAGCGTCGCCTGTAGAGCGGCGGATTGCGAATCGAACCCCAACAGCTTGGCCTCGCCGAACTCGCCATATTTCCAGATGCGCCCGCCGAACCGGATCAGGTCGCCTTCGCGGGTAATCCCCAGTTCCGCATGCTCGCCCTGCGCGAGGTCTGCGAGGTTCGCCACCGCCACCCCATCGCGAAACGCCCACACGCGAGGATCGTTCGCGGGCCGCTCTACGATTTCGCCATCAGTGGATGGGATGTCCGCCGTCTGCAAGATTTGAGCCACTTCCCACTGGCAATTCCGCCAGTTGAAGTTCGACGCTTTATGCCCGTAAATATCGATCGCCGGACGCCCGTCTTCCTCCACCTGCGAGGGGATGGGCATGAATGTCGTGGGACCTACTCCCGTCCTGCCCCAGCGTGCCAGAAACGTCTGCCGCACCATTTCCCCATCGCGAGGAACGAGGCAAAACGCAGCGGTCTGATCCTCCGGCGAGGTTCCCAGCACATGCACGAAAAAGGCCGGCTCTTGCTCCGCTCCCGGCGTGTACGGTTCAAAGTGTTCGAGGCAAAAGTCGATGACGTTCGCTCCTTTCGCTATCGGAGCAGTCATTGGACCGGCGCAGATCATTCTTGCCTCTAGTGTGGCACTCCGCGCAGTTGGGTGACTGGCACGCGCCGGCGCGATTCCTACCGGCGCCGGCGCGTCATCAAGGGTAGCGGCTTCCGCATCGCCTCGCAGGCGAAATGCGAACTGTGGCAGTAGCAGGCACTCTCATTACCAGGCGTCGCGATTCGAAATGCGGACCCGGTAATACGGCTTGTCCTTTTCCGACGGGTCCATGGTGAACGTCTCGCTGGTCTTTGCCGCGTCGTAGCCGCGCCACAACCACACCAGCGACTCCGGCATATCGATCGTCGCCTGTGCGCCGTTGTGCGCCGCCGTGCCGAACCGGAAGTGGTAATCGTATTCGCGCATCTTCAGCGAATTGGCCATCTGGATGTTCTGCAGCGGCCAACTGCCGTGATTGTTTTCGAGGTCGTCGGCCCCATCCGACAGCCACACGCGAATGTTCCGCTTCGGTTCCTTGCGAACCTTGAACGGGTACACGTTGCCGCCTTCCAGCTTCTCGTCGGGACGCCACTGGATGCTGGTATACGAACCGATGGTCGAATGCACCCGCGCGAACTTCTCCGGCATGAACCATGCCACGTTGAACGCGCAGATCGCGCCCGACGAAGCCCCGCCAATCGCCCGCGAATACCCATCCGCGCGAAGCTTGTAATGCTTCTCCACCTCAGGCAAAACCTCTTCCATCAGGAATCGCGCGTACGTATCGGTCACCGTGTCGTACTGCACCGACCGCAGGGGCTTGTTGTCCGTCGAAATACCCGGCGAAATCAGCACCTGCACCATCGGCGGAATCAGTTTCTCCGCCACCAGGTTGTCGGTCACCGTCAGCAGCCGTTGACCGCCATTGCGATTGATCATCCCCGCGCCATCCTGCCACACCATCAGCGGCGCGGGCTTTGCCGGATCCACGCCAGCCGATGCGTAAATCCAGTAATCCGCCTTCATGCCGTTGTACAGCTTGCTCGTGATCACCATCTTTTCGCTCAGCTTGCCCTGCGGTACCCCGGGCCTTGCGAACGAATCGGGATTGTACCCGCCGATATCGTTGGCCGGCGCCAGCGCCTTGCCCCCGACAAAGAACTGGTATTTGTGCGTCATCCCGGCGTTCAGCTTCTCCAGCCGGTACCAATAATTGCCGGTCTTCGCCAGCGGCCGCAGCATCCCGTCGACGCTCACCGCCGCGTCCGCCGCCGCGTCATTGTTCAACGCGAACAGAAAATCCTGCCCATTGGTGAGCACGCCCGCTTTGGCGGGTCCATTCAAGGCCGCGATGGACGACGGCAGCAGTGTGGCCAGCGAAGGCGAACCTTCGCGAGCCGCCTGAATCACTTCATCCTGGCCGCGCAACACTGCGGCGGCACTGCAGAGGAGAACGAATACGGGGTATCTCATGGTTTTGTAGCGGCGGATTTAGCCTTCTGTTCCTCATCAAGGCGCGCAAGCAGCGCCAGGGTTTTTGTATTGCCGCTCTTGGCGGCCGCGTCGCGAACCGTAACGCCCTGCCGGTCTTTCAACGTCAGGTCCGAACCTTTTTCGAGCAGATATTGAATGATGTCTTCGGACGGTATGAACGACGCCAGGTGGATCGCCGTCCGTTGTTGCGGACCCTGATCGTTCAGATTGCCGCCAGCCTCAACGATGGCTTTCACGACGGGAAGTTTTCGCGATCCGGCCGCCAGATACAGCGGCGAAATCCCGCTGCCGGTCCGGTGCTTGACGTTCGCGCCCGCCTTGAGCAGCGTCTCCACCGCCGGCAGATTGCCTGCCTGGCAGGCGATCATCAACGGCGTCATCCCGGCGAGTGATCCCATGAAGCCCACGGAGCCCGCGCGTTTGTCCAGTTCCGCGTCCACCGCCGCGCCTTTGGCGATCAACGCCGAAACCAGCGGCGCCGTACCCGTCTTTGCCGACAGATGCAGCAGTGTATAACTCTTGGCGTCCATCGTCTTGATGTCCGAGCCGGCGTCCAGCAGTTTCATCGCCGCATCCGCGCGTCCGTTGTTTACGGCCAGCATCAGGGCATCCCAACCGTCGGCGCGCTTGGCGTTGACGTTTGCCGACGCTTCCAGCAACACCGCCACGGCCTCCGTCTTGCCGCCGCG
>JAFDVT010000813.1 GCA_018268875.1 Acidobacteriota bacterium | reverse complement strand
TTCGCGGGAGGCATCGTCTTGGCGTGCGTGAAGAACGCGCTCAGCGGCTTGCCGGTCCACTGCTCCTTGAAGTACTGCCCCGCCAGCGGCGTTGCGAACGTACCGTTGGTCATCGTGCTGCCGTGGCATACAGCGCAGTTCGCGTTGTAGGCTTCCTTGCCAGCCGCGGCTTGCGCCTTGGTGTACTCCGGCGCGGCCCCGCTGGCGCTTGCCGCAGGCGTTGAAGTGGACGGACGATCGGTCTTCGACGTGACTGTCGTCGGTTCCACCGCCTCGCCCGTGCCTTCGCCCGCGTACGTGAACGCCAGGATCGAACCCTTGTCGCGCATCTTCTGCGTCACACCGCCGTCGAGCGTACCCGCGAGTCCGCTGGGGTCGGTGGCGATAAAGATGGTCTGCCCATCGGGGCTCACGGCCGTGTCGCGATACCGGTTTTCGGACTGGAAGTAACGATGGAAGTAACCCGCCGCCTTCTTGCCATCCGCGGTTAAGGGCAGCACGTAGAGCGAGCCGCGCTTCAACGTGGTCACGAACAGGACCTTGTCCCAGCCTGGAATGCCGGCGCCCTTGTTGGCGTAATATTCCATGCTCGAGGTCGCGACGGTGGGCCAGCAGATGAAGTCGATGCCCTTGCACTTGGGGTCGGCGAAGTTGTAATCGTTCGGCACGGTGAACATGGTCGCGACAGGTTCCACCATCGCGGGTTGGAACGCCGATTCCGGCTGCCGGGGCACCGACGGGTGGATCGCCAGATCGCTGAACTTCAACGTCGAACACGGCGTCGTGGCTTCGGCCCAGCGCGCGTATTGGTACGCCTTGTCGTCCTTCATGCCGACGACGTTGGGCCAGCCGTAATTGCCGCCCGCCTTCAAAATGTTGACCTCGTCGTCGGACTTGGGACCCTGTTCCGATTCATAGATCGTCCCATCGGGACCGATGTCCAGACCCTGCGGATTGCGATGCCCGTAGGTGAACACGTGGCTGACCACGCCGTTGATCTTGGGGTTGTCGTTCGGGATCGAGCCGTCCAGATTGATGCGTAGGGACTTGCCCTGGTAGGCGAAATAATTCTTCTTTTTCAGGTCGGCCGCGGTCGGGATGGTTTGCGATTCCACGGGGCGGCAGACGTTGCCCAACTGGTTGTTGCCCTGGTCGCCGATGTTCAGGTACAGTTTGTGGTCGAAAGGGTTGAACTTCAGGCGTCCGGCGTTGTGGTCGTTACCGGCCGGAAAGCCGGTGACGATGTTCACCGGATGCGACAGCGTTCCGTCGGCCTTGTTGTAGGTGAACCGCGCGATCTTCATGTACAGATAGCGGTACGGATTTGAGTTGTCGGAAATGTAGCGGTTGGGCGCCAGGGACTTGTCGACGTAGGTGTAGGCGACGTACACGTAGTCATTGTTTTTGCCCTTGAGCAAATCCGGATGCAGCGCCATGCCCAACAAGCCGTCCTGCCCGCCGGGAGCCGATACTTCGGGAATCGTAACGGCGACGAATTTCTCGCCGGTCGAGGGGTTCACACGGATCACCCGTTTGCCGGACCGTTCGGTGATCCACAGCATACTGTCGGGGCCCCAGGTGACCTCCCACGGGCCCGCAAGATCCGTGATCACGGACTTCTTTGTGAACTGCTTGGTGCCGCGAATCACCGTTTCCGGGCCGTTCTGGCCGAGCAGCGCGATGCACGTTGTCAGTATCGCCGGCAGGGCGAAATGCTTCATGTTGGGTGTTTGCCTCAATCCATGATTATCTATCAAAGACGGTACGACGCACGCCGCGCGGCGGCGATATAGTAATGGCAGAGGGAACGCCGAACATCGCGCTCCCCCTTGAATCCTTCCACGGAGCAAGGCTCTTATGACTACTGCAGTACCGACCGAATCCTCCCTCGGCGGACTTCCTCTCCATCTGAAACCCCGGTATGAAAACTTCATCGGGGGCGAATGGTTGGCCCCTCTGTCGGGCGCGTACTTTGAAAACATCACGCCGGTAACCGGCAAAGTGCTGTGCGAGGTGCCGCGTTCCAACGCCGCCGACATCGATCGCGCGTTGGACGCCGCGCATGCCGCCAAGCGCGCCTGGGGACGTACCTCGGCCGCGGCCCGCGCGCGAATCCTGAATCAGATCGCCGACCGGATGGAGCAGAACCTGGACTATCTGGCTACGGTCGAAACATGGGACAACGGCAAGCCAATCCGCGAAACCAAGGCTGCCGACCTGCCGCTGGCGATCGACCATTTCCGCTACTTCGCTGGCGCCATCCGCGCGCAGCAGGGCTCGATTTCGGAGATTGACGACACCACCATCGCGTACCACTATCACGAACCTCTGGGCGTGGTCGGCCAGATCATCCCGTGGAATTTCCCACTGTTGATGGCCATTTGGAAACTGGCCCCGGCGCTGGCGGCCGGTAACTGCGTGGTGCTCAAACCCGCCGAACAGACGCCGCTTTCGATCCTGGTTTTTGTCGAACTCATCGCGGACCTGCTGCCGCCCGGCGTTCTCAACGTCGTCAACGGCTTTGGTCTGGAGGCGGGCAAGCCGCTCGCGTCCAGCAACCGCATTGCCAAAATCGCGTTCACCGGCGAGACCACCACGGGCCGCCTGATCATGCAGTACGCGTCGCAGAATCTGATCCCGGTCACGCTGGAGCTTGGCGGCAAGAGCCCCAACATTTTCTTCGAAGACGTGATGGCCAAGGATGACGACTTCTTCGACAAAGCCATCGAAGGCTTCGTGCTGTTTGCGCTGAACCAGGGCGAAGTATGTACGTGTCCGTCCCGCGCGCTGATCCAGGAATCGATCTACGACAAGTTCATGGATCGCGCACTCGCTCGCGTGAAGGCGATCAAGCAGGGGAACCCGCTGGACCCGTCGACGATGGTGGGCGCGCAGGCCTCCAACGAACAGTTGGAAAAGATCCTGTCGTATATGGATATCGGCCGGCAGGAAGGCGCGAAAGTACTGGCGGGCGGGGCGCGCGCGGAATTGGGCGGCGAACTTTCCGGCGGCTACTACGTGCAGCCCACCGTGTTCGAAGGGCACAACCGCATGCGCATCTTCCAGGAGGAAATCTTTGGGCCCGTGGTCAGCGTCACGAAGTTCAAAGATGCGGCGGAAGCGCTCGCTATCGCGAACGAGACGCTGTACGGCCTGGGCGCGGGCGTGTGGACTCGCGACATCAACACCGCCTACCACTTTGGCCGCGAGATTCAGGCCGGCCGCGTGTGGACCAATTGTTACCACCTGTATCCGGCGCACGCCGCGTTCGGTGGCTACAAGCAATCCGGCGTGGGCCGCGAAAACCACCTGATGATGCTCGATCATTACCAGCAGACCAAGAATCAACTGGTCAGCTACAGCCCGAAGGCGCTGGGGTTCTTTTAAAGTGACCTCCGCCGCCGCTCCCTTGCAGGTGCTTGCTACTGACAGCGCGCTCGATCTGATGGAACGTCTGAAGGCCCAACACGGGCCGTTGATGTTCCATCAGTCGGGTGGCTGTTGCGACGGCAGTTCGCCCATGTGCTATCCGCTGGGCGAGTTCCTGGTGGGGGATAACGACGTCCAACTGGGCGAGGTTGGGGGCGCGCCGTTCTACATGAGCCGCTCCCAGTTCGACTATTGGAAGCACACGCAGTTGACCGTCGACGTCGTTCCGGGCCGGGGAGGCATGTTCTCCCTCGAAGGCCCGGAAGGCGTGCGGTTCCTGATCCGGTCGCGCTTGTTTACCGACGACGAATACGCGGCGCTGCAGGCGAACGGCCGCGTGTGAAGCCGTCAATGATAGACTGCCCCCAGTCATCCTCATGCATCGCCGAGTGTTCCTTGCCTCCGTTCTGCCCGCCTTTGCGCGACCTGCCGATCCGCTGACTGCGGCGGAGGTCGTCGCGCGAATCCAGAAGCAGGTGGCCGTGCCCTGGCGCGAAGGCCAGACGGTCGACACCATTAAGACCTCGAACCCGAATCAGACGGTGAAGGGCATTGCTACGTCGTTCACATCCACGATGGAAGTGCTCGAAAAGGCCGCCGCCAAAGGCCTGAACATGATCATCGTGCATGAACCCACGTTCTACAATCACGAGGACAAGCGCGACGGTCTGGAAGGCGCGGTGTACAACGCCAAAACCGCGTTCCTCGAAAAGAACGGCATGGTCGTCATGCGGTTCCACGACCACTGGCACGCCCGCCGTCCCGACGGGATTCAGACGGGCATGGTCGCGACTTTAGGTTGGGAAAAGTATCGCGACAGCGCCAATCCGCGACGCTTTGTTTTTCCCGCGGCGAGCCTCGAGGCCTTCACTGCGGGGATCGCGAAGCACATGGGCATTCAGACCATGCGCGTGATCGGGGACCGCAAGCAGCAGGTTCGCAACGTCGTGCTCGCGCCGGGCTACGCGACTTTACAAGGCGTGATGCGGACGCTCGAACGCGACGACGTCGACGCCATGGTGATCGGCGAGGCTCGCGAATGGGAAGGCGTCGAATACGCGCGCGACGCCGTTCGCATGGGCCGCAAGAAGGCGCTGATCATCCTGGGCCATTCGATGTCCGAAGACGGCGGGATGAAGGAATGCGCCGCCTGGCTCAAGACCTTCATCCCCGAAGTGCCCGTGGAATTTATCGCGTCCGGCGAACCGTTCTGGCGCCCTTAAAGCAGAACGTCCTTCACCACTTCGCCAAACACATCGGTGAGCCGGAAGTCGCGCCCCGCGTAGCGATGGGTGAGTTGCGTGTGGTCGACGCCTAGCTGGTACAGCATCGTCGCGTGGAGATCGTGGATCGACACGCGGTTCTCCGCCGCCTTGAATCCGAACTCGTCGGTGGCGCCGTAGGCGAGGCCGCCCTTGAAACCGCCGCCGGCCAGGAACATCGTGAAGCCGTAGGGATTGTGGTCGCGACCGGTACCGCTTTCCGACACTGGCGTACGGCCGAATTCGCCGCCCCAAACCACGATCGTGTCGTCCAGCATGCCGCGGCGCTTGAGGTCGCGAATCAGGGCCGCGGCGGCCTGGTCCATCGCCGGAACTTTCTTGTTGTACTCCTTCTCGATGTCCTTGTGATCGTCCCAGCCATCGGAACCGACGTGGACATAGCGGACGCCGCGCTCGACAAGCCTGCGCGCCATCAGGCAGCCGTTTGCAAAGCTACCCTTGCCGTATTCTTCGCGAATCTTTTCGGGCTCCGTGCGGATGTCGAACGCATCGGTGGCGGCAAACTGCATGCGGTACGCCGCTTCCATTGATTCGATGCGGCCTTCCAGGAACGGGTCCGCTCCAAAGCCTCGCGCATGTTCGCGATTCAAGGCCTGCATGGCGTCGAGTTGCCGGCGCTGCGCGTCCTTATCGAGGGTCTTGTTGCGAAGGTCCGGAATCATCTTTTCCGGCTCGATCTCGGCATCGTTGAACGGCACGCCCTGATGTTCCGAAGGCAGGAACCCGGCGCGCGTCGCCGAACCGCCAAGGCCGCCCGCATTGCCAGGACCTAGCGCCACAAACGACGGCAGGTTCTGGTTATCGGAACCGAGGCCGTAGGAAATCCACGAACCCATGCTCGGCCGGTTCAGCAGGACGGTGCCTGTGTGGTACAGGCTCAGCGCTGGCGTATGCGTCGGGTTGAACGAATACATGGAACGGATCACGCAAAGGTCGTCGGCGATGGACGCGAGTTGCGGAATCACGTCGCTTACTTCGATGCCGCTTTGTCCGCGCTTGGCGAATTTAAAAGGCGTGGGCATCAAGCCGCCGGTCTGACGTTCGGTACGCAGATCCACCGAACCCGGCCGTTGCCCTTGAAACTTCACCAGCGCGGGCTTGGGGTCGAAGAGATCCACCTGCGAAGGACCGCCGCTCAAAAACAGACTGATGACGTGCTTGGCCTTGCCGGGCGTGCGGGCGCCGGCATAACGCGCGCCAGCAGGTGCCGCGAACAAATGATTGAGGCTCGCGGCGCCCGTTGCGCCGAACATCGTCTGCAGCCATTGCCGCCTCGAAGGTGTATAGATCATGGCCAGAAAATCACCTCATTCGTCGAAAGCAAAACTTGTGCGTATTGATCGAAGGTTGCGCCGGGCGTCGCCAGATAGCTCTGCGCGAGGTCCAGTTCCTTGGGCGACGGGTCGCGCGACAACACGCGGCGGAACAGTTCGCGCAACCGGTCCGGATGGCCTTCGGGCAACTTCGCCGCAAGGGCCGCCGCCGAGTCGGTGACGAACGCGCTGTTCATCACGAACAACTGCTGCAGCGGCGTGGTGGTCAGGTCGCGCGTGGACGCGGGTTGCATCGCGTCGGGGAAATCGTAGTTTTTGAGCAGGCTGTTCAAGCGGCTGCGGCTCACGCGGCCGTACACAGTACGCCGCAAATTGTCGGCCTCGCCCAGTTCCTTGGACTGCCCGTACATCGTCGTATCCAGGCGTCCGGAGGCACGCAGCAGCGTGTCGCGATAGGCTTCCACCTCAAGACGCCGCGGGTTCATGCGCCACAGCAGCGTATTCGTGACGTCTGCTTTCAAGCCGTCCTCGCGAGGTTTGCTGGCCTGCCGGTACGCCGACGACAACATGATTTCCTTGTGCAGCCACTTCAGCGACCAGCCGTTTTCGATGAACCTCGCCGCAAGATCGCTCAACAGATCGGGATGCGTCGGCTTTTCGCCTTGCACGCCAAAGTCGCTCGGGGTGGCCGCCAGAGGCTTGCCGAAGTGCCAGCCCCACACGCGGTTCACGATGACGCGAGCGGCCAACGGCGCGCTATCGGTAAAGATCTTTTGCGCGAGTTCCAAGCGCCCGGAGCCGTTCTGAAAGTTCGGTTCGGACTTCGCCAGCACGAGCGGAAAATGCCGCGGCACGACATCGCCGGGCGTTGCGACGTTGCCGGATCGCAGCACCGGAAAGTCGCGGCCTTCACCCGCTTTGTACTGAATGAACGTGAACTGCTTGTCCGTCGCGTCGATGTACTGCGCCGCGTCGTACACGGCGTTGAAGAAGGGCTCGTTGGACGTCAACATCCTTCCGCGACGATCCCGATTCGCCGTGGCCGCGGCCTTTTTCTGCTCCGGCGTACGCGGAGGATCAAACGTCCAATACCGCTTGATGCTTTCGGTCAGCTTCGGATACTTGGCCTCCAATGCCAGACCCTCCGCCTTGAGCTCTTCGAGTTCCTTCT
>JAFDVT010000812.1 GCA_018268875.1 Acidobacteriota bacterium | reverse complement strand
TGCTCGAAGCGGGATGGAAGTTACCGGCTGGAAGGCATGCCTCCCGGAGCGTACTGGCTTGTGGCAAATGAATCCGGCCGGGTTTCCGCCCGTGCGCCGCTTCCTCGGACGTACTATCCCGGCGTCGCACAGCAACAGGACGCGCACGTGATCCAATTGCGTCGCGGCCAGGCGCCGCGCGAACTGGACTTCCGGCTTTCGAACGTCAAGCCGGGACGGGTGATTCTTCGGGGGCGGGCGCAGTTTACAGACGGTTCTCCGGCGCCTTGGACAGAGGTCAAGCTGACCGGGATCGATGACACGAGAGCCGACGAAAACGGAGAGTTCACGATGTTCGCGTGGGCGGGTTCGACGGGATTCCTGGCCGGCAGGATTTCGAATGTGATGGCTGGGTCGGATGCCGCGGAAGCGGCTTGCTCGAAAGCATGGCGTAGCGAAGACATACTCTCGAATCCCGTAGAGATCACGGCTAGCGCGGGTCAACGGGACATGCTGGTGGTGGTGACGCTTCCCGCAACCTCCTGCAAACCGTGGCTGGACTTTGAAACCCAGCGCCGGAATTCGTACAAGAACCGATGGCCGTATTGATGCTCCGCCTCGCTTTGGCGACGGTGTGTTACGCACTGCTGGTTCGGGCGGACGTATGCCGCGTAGCGGCGTTGCCGGGCGCGCAGTATTACTACTGGTCTTCGGCCGTGTTCCTGGGGTCGGTGGAGGCTGCCGAGGAAGACGCCGTGCACGCGCAAGTGCTGCGGGTTCGTGTGCTCGAGGCGTTCAAAGGAGTGAAGGCGGGCGAGGTGGTGGAACTGCTGCGTCGCGTCGATACATGCTCGCCTGCGTACTCTGCCGGCGATCAGCGGATGTTTTATGCCGCGCGCGACGGCAAAGGGCTTCGCGCCTTGGCTGGCGTTACGTTGAACCTCGAGGAAGATTTGTTGTTCCTGCGCGGGCTGCCGAGTTCGGCGGGACGGAACCGGCTGGCGGGCATGGTGACCGGAGCGGAGGGCGAGGCAGTCCTGATCACCGTGCGATCGTCGAAGGGCGCGGAGCGTCGTATTGCGACCAATCGCGACGGGACGTTCGAGCTGTACGACCTGGAACCGGATGCCTACACATTGATCGTCGAACCTCCCGCTGGGCGAACGGTTGCGTCGAGCCGGATCGCCGCTTACGCGATCACGGAGGCGCGGGCAGTGGCGGTGCCTCCAGTGGTTCGGATGGAGCGCGATTCACTGGCGAGTGTGCGCATCGTGTGCGTCCCGAAATAGCGTTCGCTATGATGTGACGCTATATGGCTAACAAACATCTTGGTAAACGATTTTTGGAAGAAGTTTGGAATGAAGGCAAACGGGAAACCATTGCGGAACTTGTTGCAACCGATTGCGTGGTGCATGACGCGGCCGGGGACGCCGTAGGGCCGGAGGGCTTTTATCCGTTCTACGACCGCATGCGGACGGCGATTTCAAACGTGAAGCTTGTGGTGGACGATTTGATGGAAGACGGCGACCGCATTTGCGTGCGCTGGTCCTGTTCGGCGACGCATACGGGCGATTCACTGGGAATACCAGCCACCAACAAACCATACGTCGTGACGGGCATTACGATCATGCGCGTGCGCGATGGCCAGTTTGTCGAGGCCTGGCAGAACTGGGACATGTACGCGATGATGCAGCAGATTGGCGCAATCGAAAGGCCCGCGCCAACGTACATTGGGCGGGCCAGGGCGGTCATTTCTTCGTAGCTATTTCTTGGGAACCTGCACGGTGATGTTGCGGTAGCGAATGACGCCGTGGTGGTCGCCCTGAAGGAAGAAGGGACCGGGTTCGGCTTCATTGCTATCGAGCGCGCCACCGGTCGGGCCGGGGATTTCCACGTTGTTGTGATAGACCTTGCCGTCGCGAACGACGGTGACGTGGCGGCCGACGAGGGTGATGTCGAACGAGGTCCACTTGCCGAGGTTGAGGTCGTTGGCCGGGGGCGGGTAATGGCTGTAGATCGCGCCCATTTCGTGATCGGGGAGCTTGCCGCCTTCGGTGCCGACTTGCACTTCATAACGGCCGCGGAGATAGATGCCGCTGTTGCCGTGGTCCGGGCATAGCACTTCGATGTGCAGCTTGAAATCCTGGAACTTTTCGGTGGTTTTGATGTTGGCGGCGCTGGGTCCACGGGGGGTGCCGGCGGGCGGATCGGGGTTGTCGTTGACGAGTTCGCCATCGCGCGCGACCCACTTGCTGTTGCTGACGTTGCCGATGGGTTCCCAGCCGGTGAGGTCCTTGCCATTGAAGATGGCGCGCGGGGCTTCCCAGGCTTTGGGGGCTTTGCGGTCCAGCTTGGGGGCACGGACGGCGGCGAGCTTGGGTCCATCTTTTTCGCCGCGCTTTTCGATGCCGGTTAGCTGGTTCTTGCCAGGGGAGGTGAGTTCCCAATGGATGGCGGGTGCTCGCTGGGTGGCGGGAGAGACGTTGACGGTGAGCTTGCCGCTGTCATCAATGGAGGCGCCTTCGATGACGCGCCAACCGCCTCCACGAGGCTGTACGCGGCCGGTGAGCTTGCCGCCTTCCTGTTTGAGTTCCATCCACTGCGGATAGGGGTTGCCGGTGGCCGGGGTGACGGTGAAGTCCCAACGGCCGAGGAAGGCTTTGGGGTTGGGAGCGGCGTAGACGGTGGCCGCAAGCACGAGTACGAGGGGAAGCGGGAATCGCATCCCCTTCAGTTTAGAACGCACCCAATATTCCAGTAGCTATTCAGCAAGTAAGAGGGGAAGAGGAAGGCCCACGAACCCAGTCCCGCAAGAGTGAAGACTGCTGTGTTGCAGACCAGAAAGGGGATTTCCCACTTCCGTTCCGCGAATGGGATCCGCGGCTCCAGCTTCTTCCAAACGAACCGGAACAACAGCGGACTGGCAAGGAACACCGCCAGGAGCGCCGGCGCTTTCAGAAAAGTCACCGAAAACGCATCTGTCGGCGTGACCTCCCCAATCCTGGGCGATCCCATGATGTACGCGACGGTCGGGAGAGTCGGCGCGACGATCGCGTTCCATACCGCTTGCCCGTTGTACGCCAGAATCGAGAACACACTCAGGTATCCAAGAATCAAGGACCACATAGGCCGTCTCCTACTTCGTCAGAAACGGCCAGCCCGGGATCAGCTTGAAGCCGTACTTCGCCACTGCCAGCCAGACGCCTCCGCCGGCCAGGGCGAGGATCAGTACCAGCGCCAGGATCACCCATTTCCACGGGAACTTCTTGCCTTCGCGGTTCATTACCAGCAGGTAAGACGCGAAGACTCCGACGAAGAACAGCAGCATCATCGGCACGGCAAACATCATCAGGTTGAAGATGTCCGGCGTGGGCGTGATCACGGCCGCCAGGATCATGATGCCGAGGATCGCGTAACGCGAATGGGCCAGCAAAAAGCTGGGGCTGGCGACGCGGATCAGGGTCAGGAAGAAGATCAGGACCGGGAGTTCGAAGACCAGGGCGACACCGAGCGTCACGTTGACGAACAGGTCGAAATACTCAGAAATCGTGACGAATGGGGCGACGTTGGCGTCGCGTCCGAGGCCGAGCAGAAACTCGAGGCCGAAGCGGAAGACGACGAAGTACGCAAAGAGGCCGCCGGTGATGAACAGGCCGGAGGTACACAGAATGAACGGGATCGCCCAGCGGCGTTCCTTCTTGTACAGACCGGGCGAGATGAAGCCCCACACCTGCCACAACACGATGGGCGAGGCGAGGAAGATCGACACGACCATCGGGGCCTTTACCCAGATGGTCTGGAACTGCTCCATGGGCGCGATGGCGATGAGCTTGGGGCTGAAGCCAAGGTTGGTTAACGCAACAATGGCGGGTTCGCTGATGATGCGCCAGATTTCGTTGGCGAAGATGAGAGCGAACGCGAAGGCTCCGACAAAGCCCATCAACGCGCGGATGATGCGGGTGCGGAGTTCCTCGAGGTGTTCGAGGAACGACATGCGCAACATGCCATCTTCTTCCTCGTCTTCCTCATCGTCATCATCAGGCGGAGGCGGCGGTTTCGGGGGAGGGGCGCTTTTGGTGACTGGGGCGGGAGCAACCGGCGCTACCGCGCTGGGTTCCGGCGCGGGCGTGGATTCGCCGTACCGGTAGGCGGGTTCGCCGGATTCGTCGTGCCCGTACGGATCCTGGTAGCCGTTGTCGACACCCTGGCTATGGTGTACCTGCGTCGTGCCGTCGCTAGTGGAATCGGGAGCGGATTGCTCCGCCCCCTGGTTGCTCTTGTCTTCAGACATCCAGACTTTAGGCCTTTTCAGCGGCGGCGGGCGACTCGATGGCCGAGCTTCGGGAAACGGTTCCTTCGGCCGGTTTCAAGGTTACTGATGCCGCTGTGGTCGATTCGGCGCCCTGAGTTGCGGGTTCGCCTACATGGGAGTTGTCTGCGGTAGTTGTGGAATCAGTGTTCGGGTTGGACTCCGAGTGCGCAGCACCGCCGCCGTCTTCGAGCGAACGGTAATGTTCGGAATCATAATACGCAGAATCGTAATAGCCGGAATCCTCATAGGTTCCGGGCTGGTACGTCGAAGATGAATTCGAGTGCGAGGAATGGTGATCGTCGGACATGCTGCCCGAGATGTCATCCATGTACTTCTGCGTGGTTTCGCGCAATGATTCGTTCTCACGCTCAATGGACTGCATTTCGCGATCGAACGTAGCCTTCAGCTCGTTCGACGCGCGCCGGAATTCAGTGACGGCTTTACCAATCGTGCGGCCCAGTTCCGGCAGCTTTTTAGGGCCGAACAGAACCAAGGCGGCAAGAAAGATGACAACCATCTCCTGCCAACCTAGCGAGAGCATCGAAAACTCCTCCTACCCCGACAGTGTACCAACTCCGTCTTGAGACGGGCATAATTTGAGGTGTGAACGTGACAGGCAAAGTGGTGGTGGTGACGGGTGCGGCAAGGGGCATCGGACAGGGGATTGCGCAGGTTCTGGGGGCGAACGGCGCGCGCGTCGTGGGCGTAGACCGTACCGCGGGGAACGGGGTGGAGTTTGTGGCCGACATCTCGAGTCCGGAGGCGAATCGCGACATGGTGGCGTTCGCGGTGGAGCGTTACGGGTGCGTGGACGCGGTGGTGGCGTGCGCGGCGGTGAGCCGGCGAGGTCCGTTTGTGGAGATCCAGCCCGAGGACCTGGCGTACACGTTTGCGCCTACGCTGTACGGCGCGTTTTACACCTGCCAGGCGGGGGCACGGCAGATGATCGCGCAAGGCAACGGCGGTAGCGTGCTGATTGTCGGGTCGGTGCATGTGCATCAGCACAATCCCAATTCGGCGTCGTACAACATGGCGAAGGCGGCGCTAGCGAGCCTGTCGCGCACGATCGCGGCGGAACTGGCGCCGCATGGAATCCGGGTAAATTCGATCCTGCCGGGATGGACCGATACGCCGGGCGAGTTGAATTTCGCCACCCGGGAACAATTGGACGAGGCCGGCCGCCGGTTGCCGTTGGGCCGATTGGGGAGGCCGGAAGACATCGGGCAGGCGGCGTTGTACCTGTTGTCGGACGAGGCGGCGTACGTCACCGGGTGCGAACTGTTGGTGGACGGCGGCATCACACTGAATACAAGATCCGCGAATGCGAAGGGGGAAGCGTGAGCAAGAAGAAAAAAGTAACGGTAGAGATCAAGAGCGACGGCGGGAAGAAGGCTCGCGCGCAGGCCCGGACGGTGGTGGGTACGGTAAAGCCGTCGCGTCCGCTGGAGGAACGCCAGGCTCCTGAGCGCAAGCCGAAACATAAGAAGACGATCTCGCCGGAAGACGAGTGATCCGGCATCCGTCATGACGCGGCGCTGGGGATCGCACAACCGACGGCCTTGGCCGTAGCGGTTTTCGGCGCGCGGCCGGCGAGGATGGCGTCCAACGTCTCACGCAGCTCGCGATGGAGAAGCTGTTGGCGGTACTTGCCGAAGTCGAGGTAGCGGTCGTCGATACGGCCGGAATAGACGAGTTCGCCATTGTGGAACACGGCGGCTTGTGGCGTTACGGTAGCGTTGGCGCGGCGCGACAGTCGGCCGCCGGGGTCGCCGGTGGCGTGAATGGGCAACTGGTACTCCGAACGATGCTTTTCGATGTCGCCACCCAGCGGGTAGACGAGTTGAAAGTCGACGCCCTTGGCGGCGTAGTCGCGATAGATGGCGGCGATTTCCGGGGCGTAGCGATTAGAGACGGGACAGTCCGTACGAAGGAAGAACTGTACGGCGGCGGCTGCGGCCCGCGGCGAGTCTTGGGGCGTGATGCGGTACGCGTAGGCGTCGCCTTCCCAGCCGTTGGTGAACGCAAAGAGACGCGTGCAGTGGACGACGATTTCGTGCGTGACGCGATCCTCGCGGGCATAAAAGTTCGACAGTGTCAGGAGTTCATCTTCGCCCTCGGCACGAGTGTCGATGGTTTGGACGGTTGGCTTCAATAGCAGACCCGAGTCGAGGTCGACCTCGCCGATCACCAGCGGGTAGCGAGGGCGGTTGCCTCGCGGGTTCTGCGGCGTGATGTTGCCGATCCAGTAGAGCTTGCCGTTGCTGTGCTGCAAAAGCTGCGAACAGGAACTGGGCGAGAAGAAGGATTCGCCGCCCGCGTACGTCCACGGTTGCGGCTTCGACCACTGCATCGCGTCTTTCGAATACGACACCCAGCGGAGGCCGGGGAGTTCGGGCTTACGGTCGTTGGCGCCGCGCATCACGCAGATGTAGCGGCCGTCGCGCAGGCGTCCGAGGGTGGGTTCGATGGTGCCGCGCGTGGTTCGCAGAGGGTCGCCCTGGATGGGCTCGCTCATGGTCCATTCGAGTTCGGTCTTATTCTTCCACCGTGCGTGGAGGATCGCCGAATGATGGTACGTGTAGCCGCCGCCGGGGTTGTCGATCGTACCGTCCGGCTTTAGCAGCGTGAACTCCACCGGCAATAAGAAGCCGTCGTTGGTGGCCAGCGGTTGCGAGGCCTCGTCGCCGATGGTGATGCTGTTCTTGCCCATGAAAATACCCGGGAACGGGTTGCCGGGCTTCGCGCCGTTCTGCTGCGCCATGCGCATGGGCGTGTGGGTTTTGAAGCCGTCGCGCGACACCGTGTAGTAAACCTGCCATTGGCGCAAACCTTCCAGCGGGTCGTCGGTGGGCAGGACGCCTTCGTTCCAAAGTTCGACGGTCGCGTTGTGTTTGTGATCGACCCACAGTCCGCGGAGGTGGCGCCTGAGACGGCCGTTGGGATGGACCTCGCCGGTCTTGCGTTCGACAGGCGGGCCCCAGGTGCGGCCGTTGTCGTTCGACCTGCGGATGTAGGCGACGTCCATGGTGTCCGATCGGCTCCAGCGTTGTTCGATCGAAAGCATGTCGGCGCCGGTGGGCTTGGTGTAAAAGGCGTACGCCATGACGGCCGTGCCCTTGCCGGGGGATTTGAGAAACACCTCGCGGCGAATCTCGCCAAAGGCCGCGCAGGCCGATAGAAGGAACGAACGTCTGGTCACTACAGGCGATTCTACTGTACCCTTAGAAATCGAAGGCGTGTCCCGACCAATACCCCCTCCCACAGGCCGG
>JAFDVT010000811.1 GCA_018268875.1 Acidobacteriota bacterium | reverse complement strand
CTACTGGCCCTTCAAAATCTTGACATCGGACGGCAGTAGAAACAGATTGTCGTTCAGATTCTGATTAATCGTTACTTTTTCGGAAAAAATCTCGAAGATTTTGTCGCCATCGCGTTCGCGCCGGATGGCGTACGGCCACTTCACGCCGCCGCCCACGTCACGGTACTTCGAAAACAAGGTGACTTCCTCAAAACGGTCACGCGTTTTGGGGTCGCGACGGTAGAACAACTGGCGGATGGGGAGTTTCGTGGAGTAGTGAAAATAGACTTTCACGACGCGATTTTCCGAATCCGTAAACTCGACGATGTTCACCGGTTCGTTGATCAGCACTTCGGAACCGGTGTATTCGATGATCATGCCGGGTTCCTTGAGACGCTGGCGGAACAGGTAGAGGATGTTGCGCGGCGTTGAGTCCACGTAGCGCTGCAATTGTTCGGCGGAAAGAGGACGGGCGCCGCGGAAGGTGATCTCCCAGCCGTTGCCGTTTTCATCGAACAGAACGGACTGATCTTCGTCCTTGCCGAACGCCTGTTTTTCGCGAACGGCCAGGCCTTTGTCAGACGCAGTGGCCAGGTAGCGGGTGTAGATTTTGGCGCGGGATAGCCCGGTCAGCCGCTCCTGGTAAAACGAGTAAATCCGCCCTTCTTCGACGCGATCCTGCATGTTGAGAAACGCATCGCCACCGAGTGCGGCCAATGCCTCATCGGCAATCTTTTTGCCCTTTTCGGTGGAAGATTCCGCGCCCCGCAGCGTGAGTGCCGCGGCGGCGGAGGCGGAGGAGAAGAGGAGCGATCGGCGTGTCAAGGACATGGTTTATTTGGGTTTCTGCGCGAGATCTTCGGCCTTCAGGCCGGCATTCACTTTGTACGACGTGACCTTGATCGTCGCGAACTTCTTGCCGCCTTGCTCGATCACGATGTCGAAGGGGAGTTGCAGGCCCCCGCCGACGTTGCGCCAGTCCGAATAGATCTCTGTGGTTTGTGATGCGGCTCCGGCCATTGCGGTTGACATGTATTCCAACTTTTTTGGCAAGCCGTTGCTGTCAAGGGTTACGGTTGACGTGCCGCCGGGCCCGGTCACCTGGAAGGAATCGCCGCTCAGCGCCTGGAATTTCTTTCCTTCGCCCGGCAAAAAGAGTAGCGCGGGGATGCGGGCGAGTTCGCCACGAGCCTGTTGCAGCACCGCTGGTTGCAATGGAATGTTGCCTTGCGGACCGAGCATCCAGCCGGTTTTCAAATCCGTGTAGACCTGCAACTTGCCGAACGGCAGAATCTGTTCCTGGCGCAGGTGGTTGGGCAGAACCATTTGCGTGGTCTGCTTGAGCTTGATGGTGGACGCGCCGGTTTGCAGTTCCATGTCGCGATCGATTTGCAGGTCCTGTACGGCCTGCAGGACCTTTAGGCCGCCGAGCGCCTGAACGGCCTTTGCGGCGAGCGCCTGGCCTTTTTCGAGCGCTTCCTCGGAGGCCACCGGCGCCGGTGCCGACGATGTGGCGGACTTGGGTTCCGGGATGGTGAGGTCCAGCTTGGTGACGGGAATCTTCAGGTCCTCGAGAGGCGTGCCGAACTCCTTGGGATTGCCGACGGCGACGATGGTGAAGTCGCTGGACTTCCAGTGTTCTTTGGCCACGCGGAGCACGTCGGCTTTGGTGACGGCGGCGATGGCCTTCTGGTACTGAAACATGAAGTCCTTGGGGTAGCCGAAGTATTCGTACAGGACGACGCGATTGAGAGTCTTGCTGGGACGGTCGAAATTGAAGACGAAGCTGTTCAGGACGCCGTCTTTGGCGGTCTGCAGTTCCGCATCACTGACGGCGGTGGTGCGCAGCTTTTCGATTTCTTCTTTGGTGACGCGGATGGTGTCGACGGTGGTGTTCGACTTGGTGCTGCCGGCGATCTGGAACAGGCCGGGACTATTGAAGCCCGCGCCCCAGCCTCCGCCGATGTTGTACGCGTAGCCGAGCTTGGTTCGCACGGTGGCCATCAGGCGGCTGCTGAAACCGGACGCGAGGATGTTGGCGGCGACTTCGAGAGCCGGGTAGTCCTTGTCGTTCAGGAGGCCGCCGATGTGGCCCAGGTAAAAGAACGTCTGCGTGGTGTCGTCCTTTTCGGCGAGGAAGACACCGGGCTCCGGTTTGCCGGTCCAGGCGGGAAATGGCGGCACGGCGGGCTGGTCGACGGTCCAGTTGGCGAACAGCTTTTCGAGCGAGGCGCGCATCTCGGTGGCGTTGAAGTCGCCGTAAATGGTGAGGCGAGCGTTCTTCGGGAAGTAGTAACGCTTGTAGAACGCCTGCAGATCTTCGCGCTTGATGCGGTCGACGTGTTCGTATTCGATGGTCCAGCCGTAGGGATTGTTGCGGCCGTAGACGATGCTCGAAAATTCGCGTTGGGCGATGTCGCCGGGGTCGTCGTTGCGGCGGCTGATGGCGCTCTTTTCCTGCTGCACGGCGAGGTCGAACTTGTCCTGGCGGAATTCGGGATTGGTCAGGACGTCCTTGAAGATCGCCAGCACCTGGGCGGCGTTTTCCTTGAGGCAGCTGAAGGAGACTGAGCCGCTGGATTCGCCGATCTGGCTTTCCACCGACGCGGCGATGTTTTCGAGTTCGATGTCGATGGCGTCGCCGGTTTTGGACTTCGTGCCTCCGCTGCGCAGAACCTGGCCGGTGAAGTCGGCAAGGCCGCGCTTGTCCGCCGGGTCGAACAGGTTGCCGGTGCGGATCAACGCGGAGCCGCTGAGGAGAGGCAGTTCGTGATTTTCGAGCAGGTAGACCTTCATGCCGTTGGGCAGCGTGAAGGTGGCGGGTTCTGGGATCTGCACCGGCTTGAGCGGCGGGTACTTCAGCTGCTTGTAGCTGGGGATGATCGTCGCGGCGGGTTGCGCGGTGGCGAGGATGGCGGAAGCCAGCAGGACGAGGACGAACGGACGCATGTTATTTCGCGGCTCCCTTGGGCTGATAGGTCCAAACGACGGTACGGTTCTTGGCGACCAGATATTCTTTGGCGACGCGTTGCACGTCGTCGGCGGTGATCTTGTTGATCTCGTCGATTTCGCGGAACATGTTGCGCCAGTCGCCGGTGGTGGCGTGGTAGCTGGCGAGCTCGCCGGCAAGGCCCGAATTGCTGTCGAGCTTGCGGATCACCGCCGCGCGGACCTTGGTTTTGGTGCGGGTCAACGCCGCGTCGTCGACCTTGGTGGTCTTGAGTTTTTCGATGATGTCGTAACAGGTTTTTTCGTTCTCTTCGATGGTGCGGCCCATGTTGGGGACCAGGAAGAAGATGAACAGGTTGGCGTACTTGTCGCCGGGGAAGCTGGGCTGGGCGATGGCGGCGAGGGACATTTTCTTATCGCGAACCATTTCCGTGTACAGCATGCTGGTGCGGCCGCCGGCCAGGATGTCGGCGACGACGTCCAGGATCTTGGCGTCCTTATGATTGCGGTCCGGACGCTTGTAGCCGATGAGCATCAACGGCTGGTCCTTGTGTTCGAAGCCGCTGCGCTTTTCGCCCAGCTGCGCCGGTTCGACGGTGCGGACCGGGGCCGGCAGAGGCTTGCCCGGCAGGCGTCCGAAGTATTTTTCGGCGAGGGCTTTGGCTTGCTTGGGGTCGACGTCGCCGGCGATGCCGATGGTCATGTTGGCGGGGATGTAGTGGGTCTTGAAGAACTGCCAGGCTTCCGGCATGCGGTAGTTCTCGATGTCGCTGGCCCAGCCGCCGGGCATGTTCTTGTAGGGATGGGCGGCAAAGGCGATGGATAGCAGGCTTTCCATCAGCAGGCCTTGCGAGTTCGATTCGACGCGCATGCGGCGTTCTTCGCGGACGACATCGCGTTCCTTGTAAAACTCGCGGAAGACGGGGCGCACGAAGCGTTCGGATTCGAGCAGGAACCACAGTTCCAAGCGGTTGGCCGGGAAGCTGAGGTAGTAGCTCGTGCTGTCCATGCCGGTTCCGGCGTTGAGGCCGACGCCGCCTTGCGATTCGATCAAACGGTCGTATTCATTGGGTTCGACGAACGAGTCGGCTTTTTCGATGGCGCCTTTGAGGTCGGCTTCGAGGGAGGCGAGTTTCTTGGGGTCCGCCTTGTCGCCTTTGTAGCGTTCCTGGTCGTACTGGTCGTAGATCTTTTCGATGTTGTTGAGGGCCGCTTTTTCGAGTGGATAGTTCTTGGTGCCGATGGTTTCGGTGCCTTTGAAGGCCATGTGTTCCATCATGTGGGCGATGCCGGTTTCGCCTTTGGGGTCGTCCACGGCTCCGGCGTTCACGAAGGTCTGGAAGGAGACAACCGGGGCGCCATGGCGTTCGACGACGATGAAATGAAGACCGTTGGCGAGGGTAAACTCGGTGACTTTCTTTTCGAAGTCCGCGAGAGATTGCGCGAGCAAAGCGGTGGCGGCCGTAACGGCGGCTACCGCGACAAAGCGGCGACTCATGCCTACAGGCTAGCAGCGAAACACCAGTGTTTGTCGAGGGTTACCAGCCCGCGTGCGGAGCGCGTGCGGATCCGGCAACGAGATCCGGCATCGAGGAATCTGTGGACAAACTCTGGAAGGCTGAAATTGACGTTTGACAACAGCGGTCCGCTCCGGTAACACTATCGGATTGAGGCCCGTCGCTTGATGCTCAGGGAACAGTGTGTCCCGGCGGCAAAGAGTGCGGAGCCGGCAAGTTCTCTGGAGGATTCATGTCCGTTTCTGAAAAGGTGAAACAGATTATCGTCGAGCAGTTGGGAGTGGATGAGGGCCAGGTGGATTCCACCGCCTCATTCGTCGACGATCTGGGCGCCGACTCTTTGGATATCGTGGAACTGGTGATGGCGTTTGAAGAAGCCTTCGACCTCGATATTCCGGACGAAGAGGCGGAGAAGATCCGCACCGTCAAAGACGCGATCGACTACATCGAAGCGAAGAAGAAGTAGTTTCCTTTCACAACCCGGCTCTGCCGTACGGAATCCGAAGCGATTCCGCATTCGCAGGCCGGGTTTGCTATATGGTTACTTAGGAGATATTGTTTGGCTTCTCGTAGAGTAGTCGTAACCGGTGTCGGGCTTGTGAGCTGCGTCGGGAAGAATACCGCGTCGACCTGGCAGGCATTGAAGGAAAGCCGTACCGGCATCGCGCGCATTACGGCGTTCGATCCAACTGGGTACAACTGCCAGTTCGCCGGCGAGGTGAAGGAATTCAACCCGGGCGACTTCGTCGATAAGAAAGACATCAAGAAAATGGGCCGCTTCATCCAGTTCGGCATCGCCGGCGCGGATGAAGCAGTCAAAATGTCGGGCATCCAGATCGACGAAGGCAACGCTGAGCGGGTCGGTGTGTACATCGGCAGCGGCATCGGCGGGTTCGAAGTGATCGAACGGGAATACCGGGCGCTGCTCGAAAAAGGTCCCAGCCGTGTGTCGCCGTTCTTTATTCCGGCCACCATTGTGAACCTGGCGTCGGGCTGGGTGTCGATCCGCACGGGCGCGAAAGGTCCGAATTCGGCGACGGCGACCGCTTGTACGACGAGCGCGCACGCCATCGGCGATTCCTTCAAGATCATCCAGCGCGGCGATGCCGACGCGATGATCTGCGGCGGCGCCGAAGCGTCCATTACTCCGCTGGGAGTGGGCGGGTTTGCCGCGATGCGCGCACTGTCGCAACGCAACGACGACCCCGAACATGCCTCGCGGCCCTGGGATAAGGATCGCGACGGGTTTGTGGTGGGCGAAGGCGCGGGCATTCTGGTTCTTGAGGAACTGGAGTTTGCCAAGGCGCGCGGCGCCAACATCATGGCCGAACTGGTGGGCTACGGCATGTCCGGCGACGCCTTCCATATCTCTTCGCCTTCGGAAGACGGCGACGGTCCGTACCGCGTGATGCGCAATGCGCTGAAAGACGCGAACCTCGAACCGGAAAAGATCGACTACCTGAACGCGCACGCCACGTCGACGGAACTGGGCGATCGCATCGAAACGCTGGCCATCAAGCGGGCGTTCGGCGACCATGCCTACAAGCTGGCCGTGAGCGCGACCAAGTCCATGACCGGGCATTTGCTGGGCGGCGCGGGCGGACTCGAAGCCGGCATCACCGTCAAGGCGATTCAGGATCAGATTGCGCCTCCGACCATCAATCACGAAACGCCTGGGCCGGGTTGCGATCTAGACTATGTGCCGAATACGGCGCGTCCGATGAAGATTGAGTACGCCTTGTCGAACTCGTTCGGCTTTGGCGGCACCAACGGCTGTCTGATTTTTAAGAAATACACCACCGAATAAATGAAGATCATCGTTGCCATCAAGCAGGTGCCCACGCGCGACTCACAGTTGAACGTCGCGGACGGGGGCAAATGGATTGAGGAAGACGATCTCACCTTCGAGATCAACGAACCGGACGCGTACGCGCTCGAAGAAGCGCTGCAGTTGAAAGAGCGGGACGGCGAAGGCGAAGTGATCGCGCTGTGCCTGGGTCCGTCGCGCGCCACGCAGACCATTCGCGAAGCGCTGGCCAAGGGCGCCGACCGCGCCATCCACATCGAACAGGACGAACTGGAAGGCCTGGATACGCTGGCCATCGCCAAGCTGCTCGCGGCCGCCGCGAAGTCCGAAAACGCAGACCTGATCCTGACGGGATTGCAATCCGACGACTTCGGCTACGGCCAGACGGGCGTGGTGATGGCGGAATTGCTGGGCATCCCGCACGCCACCATCATCATGCAGGTGGAAAAGAAAGACGGCGCGATTCAGGTGAAGCGCGAACTCGAAGACGGCTGGTTCCAGAACATGACCATTCCGCTTCCCGCGTTGCTGACGATTCAATCCGGCATCAACAAACTGCGGTATGCGACGTTGATGGGCATCAAGAAGGCGAAGACCAAGGAAATCAAGACGGTGACGGCGGCGGACCTGGGTGTCGCGGGCGCGGCGGCGGACGCCTCCTCGGCGACGCTGGATAAAGTCTATATGCCGCAGCGCACTAAGCAGGCGGTGATCTTCCAGGGCGGCGACAATCCGGCCCAGGCAGCGGCGCAGTTGGTGGAAAAGCTGAAGTTCGAGGTGCGAGTGATATGAGCGGGAACGTTCTGGTTGTACTCGAACAGCAGGGCGGCAAGTGGCATCGCATGTCGTGGGAAGCCCTGGCGGCGGGCGCGGAACTGGCGAGCAAGTTGGGCGTCGGTGTTGATGCGGCGGTAGTCGGCAAGGGCATTGCCG
>JAFDVT010000810.1 GCA_018268875.1 Acidobacteriota bacterium | reverse complement strand
CTGGTGAACGCCGACATCGTTTGCGCCACCTGCTCCGCTCGGTCGCGCCACATGCGGATGCCTAGACCTGAAAAATGGCTGGTGATCTGCGAGGAGTTGCGCAAACCGGCTTCGTGCGCGATCAGTGCGTACTTGAACTGTCCGGCGACAAACGTCAGAGCCAAGGGCAGGTACTCGCCTTCGCGCACCAGAGAATCCAGGATGTCCAGCGCCCGTCCTCGATTGCCCTGGCCCATGGCCGCCACCAGCGCGAAGATTGTCGACGTCTTGGCGTTGGCGACCAAAGCCGCGAGGTCGTCGGCGGTGATCTTGCGATCTGTGCCCGCGTAGACGCTCAGCTTTTCGATCTCGTTCGAGATGCGCAAAATGTCGCCCGCGCAGGCTTCGATCAGCAGCGCGAGTTCGCTCGTGCCGATCTGCAGGCCTCGCTGTTTGGCCATGTCCTGCGCCATCGTGCGCGCGACACCCGCTTCCACTTGCCGGAACTCCACTTGCGCCTTGATGGGCTTATAGAACTTCAGGACGCGTTCGATGCGCGCTTTGTCGTCGCCGTCGAAGTCGTAGCGGCGGCAATCGAAGACCAGCGTCACGCCGGGCGTCGGGTTCTTCAGGTACGCCACCAATTCTGCGGCGGCCTCGGCCCCGGCATCTTCGGTGAGGCGCTTGGGCAACGCCAATTCGGCGGAACTCACGTAGATGAGGCGCGTCGATGCAAACAGCGACATGGCGCGCGCGTCGTCCAGCACTTCCGCCAGCGTCAGCGAATCGAGGTCCAGCGGATTCCAGCCGTCTTCCTCGTCGCCCAGCACGGCTTTGCGCAACGCGCGGCGGCAGATGTCGCGCTGGTAGCCTTCGGGACCCACAAAAAGGTACACCGGAGCGGTCGCGCCCTTTGCGATTTCCTGCTGAAACTGCTGGGGCGTCAAGGCCTAGAAACCCTCCAGAATCGCGCTCACCAGCGACCTTGCGACCTCGCGGCTGACACGGTCGATGGCCGGGTCGCTTTCGTCGAAGTACACTTCCTGCTTGGTGCTGATCTCGTAGCGCTGATTGAAGGTAAATCCGGGCCGCGTAAAGATTACTTTGCCGGTGCTGCGTTCGGTGAGCGTCGCGTTCAGCGTCACCACGAACTGCACGGCGGAGGCGCGGGCGGTCGCCGGGTCGAACACGATCGGGAACACCTGATAATTCGCAATCGACCCGGTGAGGATCGCGTCGGCGTCCTCGGGCTTGTTCACGATCTGGTAACGAGTGCGGGCGACGAATTCGCGGGAAATGTCCTGTGGCAGCTTGTCCGTCAGGCGGTATTTCACCGTGTTGTTCGCCCACGCGGGCAGGTAAATCGTTTTGACGGTCTTCGGAACGGTGTCCGCTTTTCCGGCGACGTGGTAACCGCAGGACCCAAGACTGGCGAGTCCCGCGATCAGCAACAGCAATCTCACAACAGTTCCTTTGCCGCCTCGATCGCGGCCGCGGCCGAAACGCGCAGGTTGTCGAACGTCATCCAAATCCACCAGGCGCGCGGGTCGCGGCGATCCTTGCGGAACGAACCGAACTGGAAGCCATCCTGTTGGGCGGCGCCAGCGTTGGTGGGCGCCTCGGTGCCGTTGGCGCGGAGGTCGATCCGCGCGTCGTTCTGAAAGAGCGACTCGATGGAGTCGACGGCGGACGGGAATCGCACAAAGGCCAGTACGGCGTAGGCGTGGAACACCGGCGCCTGGATCAGCCGCAGAGAAAGATTCGCATCGGGACGCAGCGTCATCAGGTCGTTGTAAATGCGATCCTCGATGGCCGCAAGCGCAACTGGCGCATCCTCGCCGTACTCGGCAAGCAGATTGAACGCCGCCTGCGCGTCGAACACGTCTTTGGGCAGAGGCTGGAACGACAGCAGGCTCGACGACTGCTTTTGCAACTCCGCGATGCCGGCGTGGCCTCGTTCACTGGCAGGTTCGAACACCGTGGCGATGACGTACTCGGAATACTTCAGCTTTTCGAGCAGCAGGGCCAGCGCGGTAGCCGCCGGATGGACCAGCGGCGGCGTGTCTTCCTTGATCACTCCGGTGAGGTCGATGAACTGGCCCGCGGGATCGAGGCGCAACGCCTCGGCGCTCGATTCGCGAGTGCCGGCCAGGAACGTCACTTCCGCTTCCGCCAGGGATTCGGAGGTCATCGGTTCCAGGTACGTGGCGTCCTCGCCGGACGCGGTGATGGTGCCGGCGCCGCCATCGGCTTCGCCGGACAGGAGACGTACGGTCCACTTCAGCTTTTGATCGCGGATCAGTTCCTGGAGTTCGCGGCCCAGCAGCGAAGCTCCGCCGACAATCGCGACGGTGGTGTTCTTCAAGGAACGGAATATCCTTTTTCAGTGGAATGAGCGGGAGGCGGCGGACCCGGACGCAGCTTGCGGCGGATGATGCCGCCCAGCCGGATGACGATACCGCTCGACATATAGACCATCGCAAGGGCCAGCAGCGCCGGTTGCGAAAAGTTCCAAAACACGTACAGCACGGCGGCCACGGCGACGAACGAAACCGGCGACCGCGGTCGCAGCAGGTTGATTTCTTTAAAGCTCGGGTAGCGCCAGGTGCTGATCATCAGAAAGGCGGCCACGGCCAGCAGAATCACCCAGGCGCACATGTGGATCCACAGGCGCAGCGGGTGTCCTTCGAGATAGTAGACGATGGCGGCCACCACGCCAGCGGCGGCGGGGATCGCCATGCCGACAAAATACTTGCGGTCCGGCCGGCCCGGGTTGGTGGGCTTGGGATTGGTCTGAACGTTGAACCTCGCCAGACGCAACGCCCCGCACAGCAGGAACAGAAACGCGACAAAAACTCCGATACCGGGCAGATTCTTCTGCAGCCAGGGCATTTCTTCCGGCAGGCGAACCAGTTGCATGCCCCAGGCGTAGGCCAGTACCGAAGGCGCGAGGCCGAAGGTAATGCAGTCGGCCAAGGAATCCATTTCCTTGCCGAATTCGCTGACGGTGTTGGTCATGCGGGCGATGCGGCCGTCGAGGCCGTCCAGCAGGATCGCCCAGCCGATGGCGCGCGCGGCGGTGACAAAATGAATCGCGCCGTCGTAGCCGGAGGTAAAGACAGCGGCGCCCTGCAGCGCTTCCGTAATCGCGACAAAGCCCAGGTACACGTTGCCGGCCGTGAACAGCGTCGGCAGCGCATATGCCGCGCGGCGCGGACGCCGGTCCGGCGAGTTGGGATCGATCAGTCGTTCACGGAAGTTCAGGTTCGCCATGTCACTCCTTTAGGAGCCGCGCCGTTTGGCAATGATCGAGGAGGCGGCCGAAACGCGGTCACCGACCTGGACGGCAATCTGCCATTCGGGGCCCAGGAATACATCGACACGGGATCCGAATTTGATTAAACCGATGCGTTCGCCGCGTTCCAGGCGATCTCCGGGCTTTTTGTCGCAGACGATGCGCCGGGCAATCAAGCCGGCAATCTGCGTAAACGTCACCACGGCGCCGTCGGCCATTTCGACGCTTACTTCATTCCGCTCATTTTCTTCGCTGGCCTCGGCGTGTTCGGCGTGGCCGAACTTTCCTTTTCGATAATGCACGCTGCGTACTACGCCTTCCACTGGCGTGCGGTTGACGTGGACATCGAAGACGTTCAGGAAGATGCTGATGCGGGTGCGCTTGCCGTCGATATCCTTGATCGACACCACTTTGCCATCGGCCGGCGAGACGGCCACTGGGCCTTGTGGGACCTCGCGGTTGGGGTCCCGGAAGAACCAAAGGCAGAACAGCGCCAGGATGTAGAATGGCAGGCCTAGCCACGGTCTGGTAAAGTAGCCAGCCAGGTAGCCGGCGGCGATCAGTGCGACTGCGTAGTATATTCCGGTTGCGACCATGTATTGAATCGGGAGACCTTGGAGTCTTCTATTTGGGGTCTACCTTATTGTCGCAAGTTCCGGGTGCAAAATTGTGGCACGCGGAGTGCATTGATCCAGGTAAAGCTTATGTTTCAACGAATTCTGTTCCCTGTTGATTTTTCACCGCGATCCACCTCGATTGCGGGAGCGGTTCGCGCGTATGCGGCGGCGTCGGGCGCGGAAGTGTATTTGACGCATGTGCTGGAATTACCCGAACTTGTGATGACGATGCCGGAATTTCCGGCCTATGTCCCGCCGGACATGCAGGCGGTGTACCGCGACAACGCCAAGCTACGGCTGGAGCGCTGCGCGGCCGATTATTTGGGCGGCGTCACGGTCCGCCACGTCCTGCTGGAGGGCGAGCCAGCGAGCCAAATCGCGCAGTTCGTCGCGGAAAATCGCATAGACCTTTTGATGATCCCGACCCATGGCGTGGGCGGCTTTCGACGCTTTCTGATCGGTTCGACCACGGCGAAGATCCTGCACGACGTGCGTTGTCCGGTGTGGACCGCGGTTCATGACGATGACAACGACAATCCGCCGCCGCATGCGATTCGCAGTCCCAAGACGGTGGTGTGCGGGGTGGATTTTGCGCCCTCGAGCGACGCGGTGATCGCCTACACCGATGTTCTTGCCCGGCGGACGGGCGCTCACGTGACTTTGGTGCACGCCGTGCCCAAGATCAGTTCGCGCCCGACGAACTATATGGACGTGGATTTCGACGCGCACATGACGCAGGAAGCGCGGCTGAAGGCCGACGAGGTTCAGGCACGGTTGGGCACATCATTCGAAGTGACGATCGTACCTGGGGATCCGGCCGAAGTCCTTCGGCAGGCGGCGGTTGAGAAGGGCGCGGATTTGGCAATCGTCGGGCGCAGCCACCTGATGGAAGGTTTTGCCTCCATCCAGTCGCATACCTACGACGTGATCAACAAATGTCCGTGCCCCGTGCTTAGCGTGTAGTGCTGTGCGGAGGTCCACTTGGGACCACCGGCGCTATTCTTCGGCTTCGGGCGGCAGGACGACGGTCGGCACGGTGCCGGTGCCTTCTGCCGCTTTGATATTCAGATAGTTCTGGCGGGATTCGGTGATCGCCCGGCGCGCCTCTTTCGGCCCGCCCCATCCAGCGATGGCCGTTTTGGTGCCCTGCAATTCCTTATAGATCGAGAAGAAGTGCTCGATTTCGCGGCGGATGTGCGAAAACACCTGGTCGATGGTGTGGATTTCGTCGTAACGCGGATCGTGCGTCGGCACGGCCAGGATCTTCTGATCCTCTTCCGTTTGGTCGCGCATTTCCAGAATACCCACCGGACGAACCTCGATCAAACAGCCGGTAAAGCTCGGAACCTGCACCAAACAAAGCACATCTAGCGGGTCGCCATCGCCCGCAAGGGTGCCCGGGATGAATCCGTAATCGCCCGGATAGTGCATCGGCGAATACAGTACGCGATCCAGCCGGAACATTTCCAGCTCCCCATCATATTCATATTTGTTCGTGGAGTTCTTGGGGATCTCCACAATCATACGGACCAGTTCGGGAATTTCCGGGCCTGGATCGAGGTCGTAAAGCTTCACGACTTCAGCTTAGCAGAGATCAAAGTCGCGAAATCCGCGTTTTTCTCCGGTTTTTGCGGGGGATATACCCCAAGAGGGGTAGGAGAACATACTGCGAAAACAGCGGGATAGACGATTTTTCATGCCGCTTTCCTCAGCGAAAGGTATTGACCCGGCCGGAGCGGCAGGGGCATACTAGTTTGGTAGCCGTAAGTGGCCCCAAGTGGACTTTAGTGGAACCAAATCCCTCAGCTCCGGCTCCGGTCACTCCCGACCCACCTCGCGGCATGTTCGCGGTGAAGGTCGACGGCAAGGGTAGGTTGAAGCTACCAGCCGTGTTCCAAGAGTACTTCAAGGGCATAGGCTGTGAAAAATTTTTTGTCACGACGGTAGACGCGACGTTGCTGTATGTCTACCCGACGGCAGTGTGGCGGGTGAACGAGGAACGCCTGGATAACGCAACCGCGACCGAGGCCGATCTCGAAGCCGCCGAAAGCGTACGGTTTCTGGCGAACCACTTTGGGCAGGATGTGGCGCCGGATTCGGAATGGCGGATTTCGATCCACCAGGAGTTGCGGAACACGCTCGATTTGAGCGAGAAGCAGGTCCATCTGACGTACGAAAACGGGTACGTGAAGGGCTATAGCGAAGTGGAATTCGCGAAACGGCTCGAGGCGGCGAAGGGCGACCTGGGTGGGAAGCTCAAGCTGCTTAAAACGAAGGGATTCAAGTAGAGGCGTCGCGCCGAGGCGCGGCCCGCTGCGGGTAACGATGCCCCCGTATGGAGCACATCCCGGTACTGCTCAACGAATGCCTGGACGGATTGCAACTCCGTCCGGATGGAGTGTATCTGGATTGCACCTGTGGGCTGGGCGGCCATACGGGCGCGATCGCATCACGGTTGACCACCGGGTTCGTGATATCGAACGACCGGGACGAGGAATCGCTGGCCAAGGCGCGGGAAAACACGGCAGCGTACGGGGATCGCATCCGTTTTCATCACGGGCGGTTTTCGGAACTGCCGAAAGCGCTTTTGGCGAACGGGGTAAAAACCGTAGACGGCGTGTTGGCGGACCTCGGCGTATCGCGTTACCAGCTCACCACGGCGGACCGCGGATTCAGCTTTATGGCGGACGGTCCGCTCGATATGCGGATGTCCAGATCGCAGGAAACGACCGCGGCGGACATAGTGAACTTCAGCTCCCCATTGGAGCTTGGACAACTGATCGCCACCCTAGGCGAGGAACGGAGGTGGTGGAGAAGAATAGCCGAAGCCATCGTGCGGGGAAGGCCGGTTCATACGACAGGTCAGCTTGCCACGCTGATCGAGCGGGCTGTTCCTCGCACAAGCCGTCTCCACCCGGCTACGCAGACCTTTCAAGCCTTGCGCCTCGCGGTGAATCGCGAGCCGGAAGAGTTGGATGACCTGCTGGAGTGGTTGCCCTCGGCGGTGACGCCCGGGGGCGGTAGAGCGGCAGTGATCAGCTTCATGTCGCTTGACGATCGGAAGGTTAAGGTGCGGTACCAGTCACTCGCCAAGGCCGGTGAAGTGACGTTGATCAATAAGAAGGTGATTGTTCCAGGGGACGAAGAAATTCGGAACAATCCGGCCTCGCGCAGTGCAAAGCTGCGGGTTTTCGAAAAGTTGTAAAGCAGTGAGCAGTGTGCAGTAAGAATTCCCTGGAGGAAGAGTTAAAGTCACATGGCAACGTTTGCGACCATGCTTACCCGCCTGATGCCCGGCCGAGCCGAAGCAGCCGCGCACGCTCGTTCCCAGCGCCGCAATGATACTTACCGCTTGCGCACCTGGCCGAACGAGGATCTGCTGTTTCCGGTCAAGCCGATCGACAACTCTCGAGTGTCCCCCAAGGCGGACCGCAAGGATCGTTCGCAATCCTGGAAGGTGATGTTCGGCTTCACCGGCGCCGCCGCGTTGCTGATTGCCGTACTGCTGCCCAGCGCGTATTCGCTGATGGCCGGCTACAAGCTGCAGGAGTTGAAGAAGCGTAACGATCAACTGCGCGCCGAAAGCGCCATGCTGGACGTCGAAATCGCGCGCCACACCTCACCGGCGAACCTTGAGCAGTTTGCCTCCACCGGCAAGATGCAGGCGCCGAATACCAAGAAGCTCGTCTATCTGCAGCCGCAGGAATCGGTGGCCATGACCATCGAGCGCAAGTAAGGAAAGTTCTCAAACATGCGCGCCATCGGCCTTCAATACGCGGATTCGCATTTTCACTACGTCGTTCTGAGTTCTACCGGCGAAGTCGCCTCGCGCGGCGCGATCCCGGCCAATCGAGACGACTTGCGCCGTGCGTTTCGCGCCATCGAACCAACCTGTATCGCCATGGACGGCACATCCTCCGTTCCGTGGGCCGTCGATCTGTTGTCAGACATGCACCATGCGGTTCATGTCGATTCGCGCCTGCTGTTGGCCGAAGGCCGGGGCGACCTTCCCTTCGCCGAAGGGGTGGACGCCAGCGTCGCCGCGGCGCACGCCGAACGGAACGCCCGCCAGTTGCGCGAACGTTGGACCCGCGGGATCGCGGCGCTGCGTGCCGCCTCGCAGGAAACTGCCATTTACGCCTAATCCGGGAAGGGTCTTCTGTAAAAGATGCACCGCGTGGAAGCCAATTCGGAGCGCCGTATCCGCTGGATCGCGAGAATCGCGGCAGGTTGGATGCTCGTTCTGGGCGCGCGCCTGGTGGATTTGCAGATCCGGCAGCACGAGACCATCAAGAAGCAGGCGCAGCATCAGCAGGAACGGCAGGTGGGCCTGCACGGCGTCCGCGGTTCGATCTCCGATGAAAACGGCCAGCCGCTGGCCATCAGTGTTCCGACCGATTCGGTGTGGGTGAGCCCGGCGCGCATCAAGCGCGACAGTAACCTCGACACCGCCGCCCTGGTTCTGGCCACCGGCCTCAAGATGGATCAGGCGCAGATCCGCAGTCTGATTCTGAAAGATCCCGATAAACGGTCCTTGCGCATCGCGCGGCAGGTGTCGCGCCGCGAATCGTCCGACCTTTGCGGTTTGTCGCGTACCTCCGGCTTTGACTACATGTGGTGCGAAGAGGAAGAGCTTCGCGAACATCCGGCCGGCAATCTGGCGGCGCATGTATTGGGTCCCGTAGGGCGCGACCATTCCGGACAGTACGGCATCGAGCGTTCGCTCGAAACGGAATTGGCCGGACAGCATGGCAAATCCCGCGTGGTTGTGGATTCGGCGAGCAATGCCTATCAGGAGCAGATCGAGCAGGAGGCCAAGTTCGGCACGCACCTGCGCCTGACGTTGAACGCCGACATCCAGTACGCTGTGGAGCAGGCGCTGGCGCGTCAGGCCGTCAAGCACAATGTCGCGCGCGGTACGGCAACGGTTCTCGATCCTCGCACGGGCGCGATCCTGGCCATGGCCAGCTACCCGAACTTTGAGTTGAGCAAGCCTCCGGCAAAGGCCAATGATCCGGCGCTGGTGAACCTCGCGGTGAAGTACCCGTTTGAGCCGGGTTCGGTGTTCAAGACCATCACCATGGCGGCGGCGATCGAAACCACGGACCTGCGTCCGCAGACCATGATCGACTGCGGCGCTGGCGTCATTACCATCGGCGGGTTTCGCATCCGCGACGTGCATGGCGGCGGCGTTCGCTCGATGGAGGCGGTGTACGCGAACTCGATGAATACGGGTTCGATCCGGATCGGCCAACGCGTCGGCAGCGCGAATCTGCGGCACTATATACAAGCGTTCGGCTTTGGACAGAAGACCGGCATCGAATTGCCGGAAGAGCCCGGTTACGTCCAGCCCGGCATGCAGGAAATCACGCGCGCTTCGCAATCGATCGGCTACGCCGTGAACGTTACGTCGCTGCAACTGGCGCGCGCCACCGCGGTGATCGCCAATGGCGGACTGCTGGTGAAGCCGTATCTGGTGGCCTCGCGGCGAGGTCCGGACGGGGTCGAGCACGTCACCAAGGCAGAACCCGGCAAGCGCATTATCAGCCCGGAAACGGCGATCACGATGCGCCGGATGATGGAAGCGGTGATGCTGCGCGGCACGGGCCGTCGCACGGCGAAGCTTGAAGGCTACACCTCGGGCGGCAAGACTGGAACCGCTCGTTATTACGACACGCAGGCGCGTAAGTACATCAACGGCAAGTTCAACGCGAGCTTTGCCGGCATGGCTCCGCTGAACGATCCGCGCATTGTCGTGGTTGTGAATTATTTCGGTACGCATGGCGAACAGGTGGGATTCGGCGGCGCGGTGGCCGCGCCCGTGTTCCGCGAGATCGCACATGCCTCGCTTCGGATCCTGGGTATTCCGCCGGACCCGAACCTGATGCGCGAAGGCGCCTCCGATGCGGCGACGTCAGACGAAGAAGTAACAGCGCCCCCGCAGGCTTTGCCAGCGCCCGTACCCGCGCCTCGCACGACTTCGCTGCGCCCGGCGGCGACGGCGACGACTACCAACGATTTTTCTCTTGCCTCCGTCCCTTATCCGCTGGCCCACGGCGGTCGCCAGAATGTTTCGCATCCTGACGATCGGGGCCAGCGGTCTTTTTCCACGGGACGTGTCACGCAGGCGGAGACGGCGAGGGCATCACGAAAGACCGAACCATGAGTAACCCCGTCCCTGGGACGGGCGGGACGTTTGGCCCGAATACGGTGGAATCGGTGCTGCGCAACGCACAGTTGCAGCAGCCGCTTCCGCGCGCCTTGGGTTCGTTGCCAGTTACCGGTATCGAATACGACTCACGCCGCGTGCAGCCCGGCGTGCTGTTTTTTGCATTTTCCGGAGCAAAAGTGGATGGCCGCCAGTTCGCCGGCGCGGCCCGCGCAAAGGGCGCCTCGGCTGTGGTTAGTGAACTTCCCGCTCCCGCCGACTATGACGGCGCGTGGATCCAGGTTCCCCATGGGCGCAAGGCACTGGCCTCCGCAGCAAAGATTTTTTACGGCGCGCCCGACGAACAGCTTCGCGTCACGGGCGTAACGGGCACCAACGGCAAGACTACAACCACGTACCTGTTGGATCAGATGCTGCGCTCGGCCGGCTACACGACGGCCCTGATCGGCACCATCGAATATCATCTGGCGGGCAAGGTTCTGCCCGCGGTGAACACGACGCCGGAATCCCTGGATTTATTCCGTCTGTTTCGCGAACTGCTGGACCTCGGCGGGACGCACGCGGTGATGGAAACGTCCTCGCACGCGCTGGACCTGGGCCGCGTGTATGGCCTGCACTATCACACGGCGGTGTTCACCAACCTGACGCAGGACCACCTGGATCATCACAAGACCATGGAGGCGTACTTCGCCGCAAAACAGCGGCTTTTTACGCCGGAAACGGGCGTCGCCGCGCCCGCCGCCGCGGTCCTGAACTTCGACGATGCGTGGTCGCGCAAGGTTCGCACGGATGCGTCGAGCGAAGTGTATTGGTATGGCATGCAAGCGGGCGCCGCATACCGCGCGGAGAATGTTCGCAGCACGTTTCAAGGCTTGCGCTTCGACCTTCGTACGCCGAACGGTGTGTTCGCTATGGAATCGCCGATGGTGGGGCACATCAACGTCTACAACATCCTGGCGGCCTTCTGTTCCGGCTTGAGTCTGGGTGTTCCGGTGGAGGTTTTGCAAAAAGGCATCGCCGCCTGCGCCTCGGTGCCGGGCCGTTTTGAACGGATCGACGTTGGACAGCCGTTCCTCGTCGTGGTGGACTACGCGCATACATCGGACGCGCTGCTGAACGTGATTCAGGTGGCTCGCGAGTTGAAGCCCAAGCGCGTCGTGACTTTGTTTGGCTGCGGCGGCGATCGCGATCGCGCCAAGCGTCCGTTGATGGGCGCGGCGGCCGCCGAACATAGCGATTACGTTGTTGTGACCTCCGACAATCCCAGGTCCGAAGACCCTCTGGCGATCATCAACGACGCCATGGTGGGCGTCCGCCGGTTCGACACGCCGCACATCGCCGAACCGGATCGGGAGAAGGGAATTCGCCGCGCGCTGGACGAAGCACAACCCGGCGACATCGTGATTCTGGCCGGAAAAGGTCACGAGCCGTACCAGGTGCTGCGCGACCGCACCATCGCGTTCGACGATCGCGAAGTGGCTCGCCGCCTGCTGAAGAACATGGGGTACGGCGCGGCATGACCTTCGAACT
>JAFDVT010000080.1 GCA_018268875.1 Acidobacteriota bacterium | reverse complement strand
GTCCGCGCCGCGCCAACGCCCGAAGGCGGGCGAAGAAAACGTCCAGATCAAACGGCTTGGTCAAATAGTCGTCGGCGCCCAGGTTGAGGCCGTGAATCACGTCGCGATTCGTGTCCCTCGCCGTCAACATCAATACCGGCGTGTTGCACTCCTTCTGACGCAACCGGTGCACGACACCGAATCCGTCGAGGCCTGGCAGCATGACGTCGAGCACGATGGCGTCAAAAGAGTGTGCCGACGCGATGTCCACGGCAACCAGGCCGTTCCGTTCCGTGACAACAGACTCTCCTTCCTCCCGCAACGCCCGGGCGATCAGCGAGGCCATGATCTCGTCATCCTCAACCACTAGGATTCGCATAGGTGGCTGTTCCTAAGTTTTCCTCACGAATCTTTAAATTACCTGCAAACCGATTAAAGGGAATCTAAAGGCAGCGATGGTCTGCTGGGAACAGCAATGACAAAGCGCATCGAATTTGTGCTTGCTGCAACCGCGTTTGCGTTAAGCCAAGGCTGCGTCACCACCGGCGTTTCCGCGCCGCGAACCTTGCAAGGGATCGAGGACCGGGCAAAGCTTCCGATGCCCGCGGCACCAACGGCCAGGGACGAATCCGCGTGGCCTCCCGGCTTGCAGCCAGGTTCCGCACTCAGTTCCGATGACGCGGCGTCGCTGGCCATCTGGAACAACAAACAGCTCCAAGCGGACCTTGCCACCATCGGCGTAGCGCGCGCCGACCTGATCGACGCCGGACTGCTCCGCAATCCCCGCCTCGACATGTTGATGCCAGTTGGCTCAAAGCCGTTCGAGTTGCTGCTGAACTATCCGATTGAGGTCTTCTGGCAGCGACGGCGCCGCGTCGTGATGGCGACCCAGGCCTACGAACAACTGGGTACGAGTCTGATTCAGAACGGCCTCAATACCGTGCGCGATGCTCGCCTGGCGCATGCCGACCTGGTGTTGGCCAAGGAACGTCTGCGGATCGCGAAGGAATCGCTCTCACTACGCTCGCGCATCGCGGAGCTCACCGACGCGCGCCTGCGAGCCGGAGACATCAGTGAACTGGATGCAATGGCCGCGAAGTCGGAACGCGCGGCAGCGCTGGAGCAATTGGCCCGGCTCCATGAAGACGTACAAGTCGCCAACGAACGCCTTCGCTTCGCCATTGGCTTGGCACGCGACGGCGGGGCGGCGATTCTCGCCGTTCGAGCCGATGCGGTACAAATCACTCCCCCGATTCCAGTGTCAGATTTGCTCGATCACGCGATGGGTGCACGCGCCGATCTGAAGGCGGCGGAAATCGGAATCAACACAGCGATGAATCGCGCGAAGTGGGAACACAGCCGCCGCTTCCAGTTGGTTTCCGGCCAGTTGAGTTCCAAAGGCATAGGCACGAATGGCATTCTCACCGGTCCCGGACTGAGCCTCGAGTTGCCGATCTTCAATCGGAATCAAGGTCTCATCGCCAGGGCCGATGCCGACGTCGAAGTTGCGGCGCGGCAATACCAGGCGCTGAAACAACGCGTCGCCTTCGAAGTGCAGGAGGCGCGAGCTTTACTGGTCCAGGCGCACGCGGGCCTCGAAAAACTCAACCAAGAGGTACTTCCCGCGTTCCGCCGGACGGCGGATTTGGCGGAACAGCAATACAAGAATGGCGACGTTGCCTATCTTTTCGTTCTCGAGCAATCGCGGGGATCAATCGATGCGCAACTGCGTCTTGCGGACGCCGAAGCAGCGGTGCGACGTGGCATCGCGCAGTTGGAACGGAGTGTAGGTTCGAAATGAAGCTTGTCGTTTTTGTCCTCGTATTGCTGTTCGCCGCCGCCTGCGGCTCTGCCCCAAAGCCCGCGGCCGCGGCGCATTCCGATCCACCTGCGACGGTGCAGAACAAAGTCGCCGAAAGCGACCTCACCAGGATCATTCTGACGGAGAAGGCCGAACAGCGCCTTGGCATCGCGTTGGCACCAGTGGTGTCCGCCGCCACCGGAGGCCGCACGGAGATCCTGGGCGACATAGTGGCAATCCCAGGCCGCTCCATTCTGGTGAACGCGCCCGCTTCCGGCGTGATCTCCAAGTTCCGCATGACGCTCACGCCCGGAATGGAAATCCGCACCGGACAGGACCTCTTTCACATGACTCCGCAAGTAGCGGCGCAACGTGACTTGAAGTTGACGCTGCAAGCGGATGTCGAATCCACCAAAGCTCGCCTGGACAATGCAACGCAGCAGGCCAATCGCGCCCGTCAGTTGTTGCGTGACATGGCGGGTAGCCAGCGGAATGTCGATTCAACCGAGCAGGAACTGGGACAGGCCAAAGCCGCATACGAGGCCGCGCTCGCCCGTCTGAAACGCATCGAATCCGCACCGCTCGACGCCGATGTCGAAATGACGGTCTCATCGCCCTCGTCGGGCATCCTTCGGCAATTGCAGGTCGCGCCTGGGCAGATCGTCAACGCGGGATCGCTGCTATTTGAGATCGCCGACTTCTCGAAGGTCTGGCTGCGTGTGCCGGTCTTCGTCGGCCAGTTGAAGGACATGCAGCGAGCCAGCATCATCGACATTCGCGATGTTGACGGTGAAGGCAGGAACTTCCGCGGCCGTCTCGTGGATGCGCCACCCACCGCGGACCCGCTGGCCGCCACCTCCGACACCTACTACGAAATCGACAATCCGGGCCATCTGCTCAGACCGGGCCAGCGCATGTCGGCCTCCTTGCCGACCAAGGACATGATTCCCAATGCCCTGTCTGTACCGGTCTCTGCCATTCTGTACGACGTTCACGGCGACTCGTGGGTCTATATCGCGGAAGGCAACCGCAAGTACCGGCGGCAGCGCGTTGCGATCCTTCGCGGCGCAGGCTCCAGCACGCTGATCGCTCGCGGACTCTCCGAGTCAATGAAAGTTGTTTC
>JAFDVT010000809.1 GCA_018268875.1 Acidobacteriota bacterium | reverse complement strand
GCATCGACTCCCAGGTGAAGTAAAAGAACGTCTTGTCCTTGCCGTTGTACAGCTTGGGCAACACCACAGGACCACCAATGGTCCCGCCGAACGTGTTGCCGATCTTGGCGGGCAGCGAGGATTGGCCGTAGCTGCGGGAGTCGAGCGCCCGATTCTGGTGGTACCAGAAGAGCGCGCCGTGTACGTTGTTGGTGCCGCTCTTGGACGTCACGGTGATGTCGCCGGGCTGGCCGAATTCGGCCGTGTTACCCACGCCCTGCACCTTGATTTCCGAAATCGATTCGACGGAAAGGAACTGGTTCCTCGCCGGGCTGTTGCCGGTCAACTGCGTGATGGAAATACCGTCGACGCTGCTTTCGGTCTGCGCCGGAAGCCCGCCCTGGATCGAAAGTCCCTGTCCGTTGTCGGCCTGCACGCCAGGCAGCGCCTGCAGCAGGGCGTACGGGCTGGTGGATCCCGAACCGCGAACGTTCGACGGCAGGTTCAGCACCTTTTCGGGCGTGAGATTGGACGCGATGGCGGGCGAGTCGGTGGCGATGACGCCGGCCGAGGTGGAGACCTCCACCACCTCGTTCACCGAACCGACCTGCAACGTCGCATCGACGCGCAACGTCTGACGGGCAACCAGTTGTAACTGTGTCGCGGTGAATGTGCGAAATCCGTTCGCGGTGACAGCGACCGAGTACGGACCGGCCTTTACGTTCTGGAACTCGAACGATCCGGTCGGATCGGCGGCCATTTCGCGGCTGGTATTTTCGGCGGTATTGGTGAGCTTGACTGTAGCCCCCGCTACAGACGCTCCCGACGGATCTTTGACGGTCCCCAGCACAACGCCAAATGTGGATTGGGCATGTGCCGTGGTTGCCAGGAATGTAAGCAAGACTATTGGCAGGAATTGGAATGGACGTGCCATATGTCAGCACAGGGTAACAGGAATGGATGACGGATCTATTACATAAAACCTTAGTGGCGGAACTGCTGTAATAATCGCAAGTTACGCGCGTCTGCCAGCAGGAATGTTTCGGGGCTCATGGTAAATTTAAGATGCTGCAAGGATTTCCTGAACTTCTGCCGCGCGAACATCGTCCAATCCTCAGAGGGAGCCAGCATACAACGTGAAGAAGAAGTGGAAGATTTGGTTAGGTATTATCTTGGTGCTAGTCATCGCGGGTGCAATTTTTGCCTCTGCGAAGATGAACCAGCGTGGCATTGTCACCGTTCAGACGGGCAAAGCCTCGCGCCAGGATCTTTCCGCCGTTGTAACGGCCTCCGGCGAAATTAAGCCTCGCACTTACATCAACATCGGCGCCAATGCCCAGGGCCGCATCGTGGACCTTCTGGTGAAGGAAGGCGACCGCGTCCGCAAAAATCAGGTGGTGGCGCGCATTGAAGCCGTACAGGCGGAAGCCGATGTCGCCGCCCAGCGCGCCGCCGTTGCCTCCGCGGTAGCCGATGCGTCGGCCTCGGAAGCCGGCCTGAAGTCGATGGACGACTCGATCGCCGCCCAGGTCGCCGCCCTCGACCGCACCAAGGCCGAGCTGGACCGCACCAAGATCGAATTCGACCGCGTCGCCGGCCTGTATAAAGACAAGCTGGTGGCCAAGCAGGATTATGACGCGAAGAAGTCCGCCTACGACGCGCAGGTCGCGGCGGTTCGCGAGGCTGAAGCCCGCGTCACCCAGTACAAGTCGCAGCGTACGCAGACGGCAGCGCAGTTGAACGCCACGCAGCGTCGCATCTCCCAGAACCAGGCAAACCTCGCGCGCGTGTCGGACATGCTGGCCAAACACAACGCCACCGCGCCGCTGGACGGCGTGGTCACCAATCTTCCGGTGCGCGTGGGCGAAACCGTGGTCCCCGGCATCCAGAACTCCGCCGCGAGCACGATCATGACGATTGCCGACATGTCGCTGATCACCGCCGAAGTCAAGGTGGACGAAACCGACATCGTCAACGTCAAGCTGGACCAGGTGGCGGACATCACCATCGACGCCATCCCGAACAAGACGTTCAAGGGCCGCGTCATCGAAATCGGCAATACGGCTATCCTCCGCTCCACCGGCGTTGCGGCTTCGCAAAGCACGGTTTCCAGCCAGGAAGCCAAGGATTTTAAGGTCGTCGTGGCTATCGACAATCCGCCAGACGAAATCCGGCCGGGCTTGTCCTGCACGGCGAAGATCGTGACGGCGACTCGTAGCAAGGCTGTGACGATCCCGATTCAGGCGCTGACCGTTCGCCAGCGCGGCGATCTCGAAGCGGAACCCGAAGGCGGCAAGAAGAAGGAACTTCCCCCCATCGGTTCTGCGGCGGAAAAGGCCCGCAAGGAAGAACTGCAGGGCGTCTTTGTCGTCGTCAACGGCAAGGCGGAATTCCGGCAACTGGAAACCGGCATCACCGGCGCGACGGACATCGAAGTCACCAAAGGGTTGAAGGACGGCGAAGAAATCGTCACCGGCAGTTATAAGACGATCCGCACGCTGCGCAACGACACCAAGGTGAAGGTAGACAATTCGCGGCCAGGCGCCGCCGATTCAAAGGCCTAGCCTTGAAACCTCGGCCCACTTCGATACGCCATACTTAGCTAAGGACCGAAACTACCAAAACATGTCCGCCGTCATGGATTCCGTCGCCGCCAAGGGCGAACAACTCAAGCGCGATGGTATCGTCATCCGCACGTACGATCTTTGGAAGACCTACGTCATGGGTGACCAGACCATCAATGCCGTCTCCGGCTGCGATATCGAAATCCGCAAGGGCGAATACGTCGCCATCATGGGCCCCTCGGGTTCCGGCAAATCGACCCTGATGAACCTCATCGGGTGCCTCGACACGCCGTCCAAAGGGGAATACTATCTGGCCGGCCGCGCGGTCAGCCAGATGAACGACGACGAATTGGCGCAGATCCGCAACAAGGAAATCGGGTTCGTCTTCCAGACGTTCAACCTGCTCTCCCGCGCCACGGCGCTCCACAACGTGGAACTGCCCCTGATCTATTCGGGCGTCCCGGCGGCCAAGCGCGACGAACAGGCTCGCGCCGCGCTGCGCAGCGTGGACCTGGAAAAGCGCATGTTCCACAAGCCCAACGAACTGTCGGGCGGACAGCGCCAGCGTGTCGCGATTGCCCGAGCCCTGGTGAACAATCCGTCGATCCTGCTTGCCGACGAACCCACCGGCGCCCTCGATACCGCAACCGGCATCGAAATCATGGCGCTGTTCGAACGTCTGCACCAGCAGGGAAACACCATCGTGCTCGTCACCCACGAACACGACATCGCCCTGCACGCGCACCGCATCATCCACATCCGCGACGGCAAAGTCGAACGGGACGAAGCAGTCAAAAAATAAGCCACTCGTTGTATCTTAGTGATACATACATGAGTGACCACGCAGTTGTTGTGTACCCGCCTGCCCCCGAGTTCACCGCGCAGGCCAATGTGAAGGGCATGGACGGCTACCGCGAGTTGTATGCGGCGGCCGCGGCCGATCCGGAAAAGTTCTGGGCCGATTTCGCGACCGCCAACATCGACTGGGCGGCGCCCTGGACGCAGGTCCTCGACTGGAGCAACCCTCCATTCGCCAAGTGGTTCGTAGGCGCCAAACTCAACGTCGCCCACAACTGCCTGGACCGCCATCTTTCCACCGATCGCAGGGACAAAGTCGCCATTCTGTTTGAAGGCGAACCCGGCGACTCGCGTTCCATCACCTACGCCGAACTGCACAAGCTGGTCTGCCGGTTCGCCAACGTCCTGAAGGGCCGCGGCCTCAAGCAGGGCGACCGCGCCATCATCTACATGCCGATGATTCCCGAAGCCGCCGTGGCGATGCTCGCCTGCGCGCGCCTGGGCGTCATCCACAGTGTGGTGTTCGGCGGCTTTTCCGCCGAAGCCTTGAAGACCCGCATCCAGGACTTGGGCGCGCAGATGGTGATCACCGCCGACGGTGGCTGGCGCCGCGCTAAGGAAGTGAAGCTCAAGCCCGCCGTGGACGAAGCGGTGGCCGATTGCCCGACCATCCAAAACGTCATCGTCTACCAACGCACCAACACCGGCGCGAAGATGACCGAAGGCCGCGACCACTGGTGGCATGAACTCGAAGCCCAGGTCACCAGCGACGAGTGTCCCGCCGAGCCGTTCGATTCGGAAACGCCTCTGTACGTGCTGTACACGTCGGGCACCACTGGCAAGCCCAAGGGCATTCTGCACACCTCCGGCGGCTACCTGACGCAGGCCGTGGCCAGCATGCAGTGGGTGTTCGACCTCAAGGAAAACGATATTTACTGGTGTTCCGCCGACATCGGCTGGGTCACCGGGCATAGCTACGTCGTGTACGGTCCGCTGGCCGCTGGCGCCACGGTGCTGATGTACGAGGGCACGCCCGATACGCCGACGTTCGCCCGCTGGTGGCAG
>JAFDVT010000808.1 GCA_018268875.1 Acidobacteriota bacterium | reverse complement strand
TGTGGTTTTTTTCGCACCAAGGCCGGGATGTACGATCCTTCTCGATGTGACTTCGCCCATGGTGAATGGGAGACTGTCCGAGAAACGAATGACTTTGACCTCCTGCGCGGTAAGTAAGAGCGGAACGAACACGGTCCAGGCGAGACGCTGCATCATCGGGCACGATGATATAACAGTTCCGATGTGGCGTCGAGGCTTCCTTTCCTTCCCACTGTTGGCTGCCACGTCCGGCAAGTCCACTCTCCCGTTCCGCTTATCCGTGCGGGTGGAACTGCTGTTTCCGGGTCTCTCCATGCCAGACCAGTTGCGCAAGGTGGCCGAAGCCGGCTACCAGGGCTTTGAGTTCGGGGACTGGCGCGCGCAGGACCACAAACAAATCAACGCTCTGAAGAACAAATTAGGGCTGACCTGCGTGAACCTGGTCGGCAACAAGGGCGTCAATCCGGTAGGCATGGGGCTTTGCAATCCTGCCGAACGACCCGGATTTTTAGCAGAGATTGCCGCGTCGACAGATGCCGCGGTACGGTTTGAGACGGACCAGATTGTGGTGTTGAGCGGCTTCAAGGTCGCCGGGATGAGCCGTGCCGAGCAACACGCCAGCATCGTCGAAGGACTGAAGCGCGCGCACGACATCGTCGAAAAGCGCAAGGTAACGATGGTGGTGGAAGTCGTGAACACGCTCGCGCCGGTCGAGCCGTTGAACCCCAAGGGCAACAACCATCACGATTATTATCTGGACCGGACGGCCGAAGCTTTCGAGATTGTGCGCGAAGTCGGCGGACCGTTTGTGAAGATCCTGTACGACGCCTATCACACGCAGATCATGGAAGGGAACCTGATCGAAACGATTCGCAAGAACATCTCGGCGATCGGGCATTTTCATGTAGGAGACGTGCCCGGCCGGCATGAGCCGGGCACTGGTGAAATCGACTACCGCAACGTGTTCCGCGCCATTCGCGACACCGGCTACAAAGGCTTTGCCGGCATGGAATACCTGCCGTCGAAAGACGCGGTGCGGACGTTGAAGGACGTTCGGCGAATGGTGGAGACGCTTTAAGCCTTCATCATTTCGTCCCAGGTGACCTCGCGGCGCTTGTCCATCGCCATGCGGCCCAGAATCGCGGTCAGCGTACTTTCCGCGCCGCGGACGCCGGTATTTTCCGGTTTGCCTTCCTGGATGCGTTTGACGAACGCGATCACCGAATCCGTGGTGTTGTTGCGGGCCGGCTTTTCGAGCGTTTCCTGACCGGGACCGCGAACCTGGCGCAAGTGGTTTTCCGAGGTTTCGAGAAAGCCTTTTTCGCCGTAAAACTGCTCGACGACGTCGCGATAGCCGCGCGGCGCGAGCGTTGCGCCAATGAGTTGGCCTTGCACGCCGTTCTTATATTCGAAGGCGACAAAGTTGTGGTCGCGAACGTCGCCCTGGCCGTTGAGCGTCCGTCCGCCGGCGCCGATGGCGCTGACCGGATGGCCGCCGAGGAACCAGTTCAGAACATCGATGGAATGGACGTTGTTTTCGACGATGAGGTCGCCGTTCAAGTCGCGCCAACCGTTCCAGCCGGCGATCTTTCCGTCCATGGTTTTGGGTTCGGGCAACTTACGGCCGTTGTAGGCGGGTTCGCTTTTGATGAACCTGGCCGAACCCATCCGAATGGCGCCGATTTCGCCGGAATCGGCGATGGCTTTGCCCTTCAGATAGAGTTCCGCGTAACGGCGCTGGAAGCCGAAACTGATGTTGATTTTGCGGTCGGCGGCATCGGCCGCCCGCATGATGCGCTTGCAACCTTCGACGTCGCCGGAAGCTGGTTTTTCGATGTAAATGTGCTTGCCGGACTTCACAGCCGCCTCGAAATGGTCGGCGTGCAGAAAGACCGGCGTGGCCAGGATGATGGCGTCGACATCGCTGGCAAGGAGCTTCTGAAAATCCTTGTAGATCTTGGGATTTTCGACGCCGATCTTCTTCTTGGCCTCTTCCAGCCTGTCGTCGTAAAGGTCGCACAGTGCGACAACGCGGGCCGGGGTGTTCTTGGCCATCGTCGCGGCGACGTAGCTTCCGCGGTTGCCGGTGCCGATGACACCGATCGTGAGGGCGGAGTTGGCAGCCGTGCTCCGCGCCGCTCCGGCGGCGGCCGCGGACATGGCCAGCATGGTGCGTCGACTCATCATCATGACATTTCTCCCGAGGCTCGCAGCAGCGTTTCCTGCAGCAGCAGTTCGTGATCGTAGGAATGCTTGAGCGGCGTGCCGGTTTTGAGGGCGCGCGCCAGTTCGGCAAAGTCGGCGACAAAGCGAGGTTGCGGCGGCAGTTCGATCTGTTGCCACCCGGCTTTGTAGTTGCCCTGCGCCTTCTTCAGAAAGACGCGCATGCGCGGCGGGTTGGCTTCCGGATTGAGGAAGAAGGTGCCATCCGTGCCGATGATTTCGAAGGAACGATGGTCGCCGGACCCGGCCATGTGCGCAGACTGCGACACCATCGCAAGGCCCTTGTCATACTCGAACACGGCGAGGTTGTTGTCGTTCAGCTTGTCGTTGACGCTGGTATCGTGGCGAAGCCAGCTTTTGACGGCCTTGGGGCGTCCCATGAGTTCGACGATGCGATCCACGACGTGGCCGCCGAGTTCGAACAAGCCGCCTCCTTTGTAATGTCCTTCGATCGCTCGCTCTGCGGGGCCGCGATCCGAGTTCATAGTGCCGCGGACCATCTGAATCTCGCCGAGCCAGCCTTTCTTCGCGGCATCCATCGCCGCCTCAACGCCTTGGTGGAAACGCCAAAGGTAACCAGTCTGGACCAGGAGATTCTTGCGGCGGGCGTCGGCGATGAGCTTTTGAAACGCTTTCCAATCGTTGCCCGGCGGTTTTTCGAGATGGAGATGATGGCCGGCGTCGATCACCTTTTGCCCCCAGGGCAACGCCTCCCAGGCGCGGCATTCGACGACGATGAGGTGCAGCGACGAGTCGCCGAGGAGTTGGTCTTCGGACACCCATTTCGCTTTGGCGAGCAGCGGATCCTTCTCGGCCTTGGCGCGGCGGGCGGCGTCGCCGTCCCAGATGGAGACAATTTCGTAATCCGGCGAATCGGCCATGGCTTTGAGCTTGCCGGAGAAATGGCTGTGGCCCGTGCCCATGAGCCCGACGCGGATCTTTTCGATCTTGGTATTAGCAGCCGGAGCCGCGGAGCTCAGGGCTGTGGCGGCCGCGGCGGCGGAGCAGCGGATAAAGTGGCGCCTCTGCATATCAGGCCCAACGATACTACATGCGGGAAGAAGATGCAGGAATGCTAATTTTCCGCGCGGCTGGCAAAGGCGGAATCTTTCGTTCGCGGCGAGGCATCCACAAAGGGGCGGAGTTGGTTTTTATTGACAACCAACCGTCCAGACGGTAGGCTAAACTCAGAGGCGAATGTCCGCGAAATCCACCCGTGATCCCGAACGTACCCGAGAGGCGATCCTTTCGGCGGCCGAGCGATTGATCGCGCAGAAGGGATTTCAGGCCTTCACTCTGGACGAAGTGGCGCAAGGCGCGGCGGTCAGCAAGGGAGGCGTGCTGCATCACTATCCGAACAAGCACGCGTTGCTTGCGGGATTGGCGCAGCAGATGTTGCAGCAGGAAGAGGCGGAGATCGAAGAGTTTCTTCGCCAGGATCCAAAGGCGCCGGGCGCGTACACCAGGGCGTTTCTGCGAACTCATCTTTCCTATATGGACGAGGGATGTTCGCGAGTGTGCGCGGAGTTGTTTTACGAGATGCGCAATGTACCCGGCATGCAGGAACGCATAGGCGCCCACGTGCGGAAGACGGAAGAGCGTCTTGAAAACGATGGATTGGACCCTGTTGTTGCCTCTATCATTTCGCACGCCGCCAGCGGTCTGATGTCCGGTTTTATTTGGGGCATCCCGCGGGCAAAGAAGTTCGACGATGTCGTGGCGCGGCTTGTCGAAATGGCGGGCGGCGAATCGTCGTCCGTGTAGCGGTCTTTTTTAAAAGGAACAAACAAAACATGCATCGACGTGTTGTGAAGTCGAAGGCACTCTACGTGTCATTCGCAATTGGAAGCGTCCTTTCCACGCTCGTTTTGACAACAACCGGTTGCGGATCGGCGTCACAGGCCGCGGGTCCTGGCGGGGGCGCGGCGATGCCGCCACCGCTGGTGGACGTAGCGCCAGTGGTCAAGGAACCAGTACGCCTGTTCAGTGAGTGGGTGGCAACGATCGACGGCAGCGTCAACGCGCAGATCCAGCCGCAAGTGATGGGTTATCTGGTGCGCCAGAACTATACAGAGGGCGCCGCTGTACGCAAAGGCGATGTTCTGTTCGAAATCGATCCGCGGCCGTTTCAGGCGATCGTAGATCAGGCGAAGGGACAAGTGGCGCAAGCCGAAAGCGGCGTCGCGCAGGCCGAAAGTACGGTTCGACAGGCGGAAAGCCAAGTCGCGCAGGCGGAGGCGCAATCCGCCAAAGCCGCTCTCGACGTCAAGCGCGACACGCCTCTTGCGGCGGCGCATGCGATCCCGCAGAGCCAGTTGGACACCGAAGTCCAAGCGCTGGCCGCAGCCGACGCGGGTGTCAAAGCCGCGCGGGCGAATGTCGGTACCGCGCAGGCCGCGGTGAAGTCCGCCAATGCGCAAGTGGTGGCGGCGCGAGCGTCCCTGGCACAGGCGGAATTGAACCTGAGCTTTACGCACGTGCGGTCGCTGGTGGACGGCGTGGCAGGAGTCGCGCAGACGCAGATCGGCAACCTCGTGAAAACCGACACAGTGTTGACGACAGTGTCGCAAGTGAATCCGATTCGCGTCTATTTTCCGATCAGCGAAAAAGAATACCTGGCACTGGTGCGCAAGGGCGGCAGCCTGACCGCGCAGGGTGGCGGTCCGGCACTCGAACTGGTGTTGACCGACGGTACGGTGTTTCCGCACAAGGGGCGGCTGACGTTTGTCGACCGCCAGGTGGACCCGGCGACCGGCACGATTCGCGTGGCGGCGAACTTCGACAATCCGGGCAATGTGCTGCGTCCCGGAGCCTTTGGGCGAATTCGCGCGTTGACGGCGGTGGACCAGGACGCGTTGCTTGTACCGCAGCGGGCGGTGATCGAACTACAGGGCAAGTTCCAGCTTGCGGTGGTGGGCGCGGACAACAAAGTACAGTTGCGCAACGTGACGCTTGGTCCGGAGCAGGGGTCGCGCTACATCGTGCAATCCGGCGTTCGCGAGGGCGAAAAGATTGTGGTGGAAGGTCTGGCGCGTGCGCAGAACGGCGCACAAGTGACTCCGCAACCGGCCAAGGCTGAACCGAAGAGCTAAGACCACAAGAAGGCGAACACACAGCATGGCAAAGTTTTTCATCAATCGCCCGATTGTGGCGATGGTGATCTCCATTCTCATGGTGATCATCGGTACGGTGGCGTTGTTAGGTTTGCCCACCGCGCAGTTTCCGGACATCATTCCGCCGGAAATCCAGGTGACCGGAATCTATCCCGGCGCCGATGCCAACACTTTGGAACAGTCCGTCACGACGCCGCTCGAACAGTCGATTTCGGGCGTCGACCAGATGGAATACATGAGTTCGACGTCGGCCAATAACGGCATGGCGACCATCACGGTTACCTTCGACGTCGCCACCGATCCGAACGTCGACCAGATTCTGACGCAGCTTCGCACGTCGCAGGCGGCGGCGCAGTTGCCGGCCGAAGTCAATACATCGGGCCTGACGGTGCAGAAGTCGCTGAACTCGCCGCTGATGTTCGTCAGCCTGTATTCGCCGGACAATTCGCGCGACGACGTGTTCCTGTCGAACTATGCGTTCATCAACATGGTGGACGAATTGACGCGCATCCGCGGCGTGGCGCGCGTGCAGACGTTCGGCGGCGGCCAGTATGCGATGCGCATCTGGATCAAGCCGGATCAGCTTGCCAAGCTCGGCGTAACGGTTCCGCAAATCATCAACGCCGTGCAGACGCAAAACCGAGTGAATCCGGCCGGCAAGCTGGGTGGGCGTCCCGCGCCAAAGGGGCAGGAGTTCACCCTGACGGTGATGGCGCAGGGCCGTTTCAAGACGCCGGAAGAATTCGGCGGCATCATTCTTCGCGCCAATCCCGACGGTTCGACGCTGCGTTTGAAAGACGTGGCGCGCATCGAAATGGGCGCGCAGAATTACGACACGATCAGCAGGTTCAACGGGCGCGCGACGGCGGGCTTGGCGATTTACCAACTGCCCGGTTCGAACGCGGTGG
>JAFDVT010000807.1 GCA_018268875.1 Acidobacteriota bacterium | reverse complement strand
GCCTGTTGCGCATGGAGCTGCCCGAGCGCGACGGCGGCGGCACGGCGCACGCGCTGCGGTAGATTACCAGCAGCGGCGAGGTACTGTTCCAACGCGTGGGCCGCCTCCGGTTCCGGGAGCAGGCCGAGAGCGGTGGTGGCGTGTTCGGCGAGGCGGCCGGAGTCCCAATGGATGAACGTCTTGAAAAAGGCCAGAGTAGCCGCCGAGGGAACGCCGTTCAGAAGCGTGACGGCGAGTCCACCGGCGTCGATTTGGCAATCCGGAGAGAAGGTTCGAATGCGTGTGACTTGCCCGGCCTCGACCCGCACGAAGACGAAGGCTTCGCGAGATTCTTCGAGGTGCGCGACCGGCGCTTGCGTTGGGGCGGTGGCGCAACTGGCGTTCCAGGAGTTGCCGTCGCCAAGGTAGCAGCCCCAGGCACAACGGTCGCCACTGCAGCACATCTGGCGGGAATTGGGCACGGTCGCGATGCGCCAGGCGAGCCAGGATGGCGAGGATTGAGAGGCTCGCGAAACCTCGCTTGCCAGGGACCCGCCGGCAGGCAGCGGGCGGGTCTCCAGTTTCGCGTCCGTGATGTTTGGCTCGGCGCCGGACAGCGTCGCGATTGCGATCGATAACGCGGCGGCGAGTTTCATTTGTTCAGCAACTCCACAAGGAACTCGGTGGCTTCCGGATTCTTCATGCTGCTGAGCATTTGTACGGCCTCGCGCTTCAACTGCGGGTCCGATTCCTTGCGGGCCACTTCAATCAGCGCCTTTACGTTTTCCTGGCCGCGCAGGCTATGCAGGATCGAGGCGCGAACCTTCTTGTCCTGTTCGCTGCTGTAAAGCTGCTGCAGGATCGTACCGCCGCGTTCGCGCTGCACGCCTCCCAGATACTCGATGGCGCGGCGCCGGACCTGCGGGTCGCTGTCGGTCTTGGCGATTTCCACCAGCTTGTCGACGTTCTGGCGGCTCATGAGACCTTCGAGAATCGCGTCTTTGGTTTCCTTGGCGAGGCTCGCATTCCACATCGTGCTGACGTCGGCACCGGCGTTTGCGGCGTAGCGAATCGCTTCGCGCTGCAGTTCCGGGTTCTGCTCGCTACGGGCGATCTGCAGCAGGTATTCGGAGTCGCGGGACATCTGCAAGCCACGAAGCACGGCGCGCTTGATCTGCGGTTCGTTCGAGGCGCGATAGATCTCCATCAGCTTGTCGCGGTTCTCTTTGCCGAACGAGCCGAGGTACTGGATGGCAAGCGCCTGCTGGTCCGGGTTGCTGCCGCCGGCCGCGTAGCGCGCCACGATGTCACGAGCCTTCTGGTTGCGGCTTTGGGCGAGGACGAACAGCGCGCGATCTTTCAGCCGGGGCGAATTGGCGGGGTTGTTCAACTGCTTTTCGAGCAGTGGAATGGCGCGTTCGGGATCGGTGGAAAGCAGGCCGTTGATGGCCAGCAGTTTGAGCTCCTCATCCTCCACGGCTTCGGGCGAGGCGGCACGTCCGCCGCGCTGCCGGATCTCGAGTTCGAGCGCTTTGGCATCGTTCATCCAGCGGCTCTGCGCATAGCCTTTCTTGAGTTCATCGAGCGTCGCCAGGGCCGCGTCGCGCTGCCCGAGTTTAGCCTGCGTGTACGCCTTCCAATACATCGCACCTTCGATGCGCGCGCCCTTCTGTTCGATGATGCGGTTGTAGAACTGCAGCGCCTCTTCGTACTTGCGTTCGTCCACCAGGCGCGCGGCGCGGCGGTACTGATCGTCCTCGCGGCCACGGTAGGCGTACATCTCGCGGATCTTCATGGCGTCGACGTTCGCACGCACGGCCTCGGCCGCGGCTCTGGCTTTGGCCCTGATTTCGTCCGCTTGCTGCGGCGAGAATGCGAACTGGGCGTCCTGCGCAGACAACGTCGCAGTGGCCGCGGCGGCCGCCAGAACTCCCTTCCCGAGCATCGCTTTCATTGTTGTTTTCATCGTTGTTCTTCCTGTTCCTTTCGACTTCTCTCTGTAGAACGATCTCGCTCTCATAGCCGGTTGTTGCCTTTCGACGTGTTGGCCGGAGCCTTGCCCATGTCCTCAATCCGGGACGTAAAGACGCGGACCTTGAATGCCAAGCCACGGTCCTTGATGCGCTGCCGCAGTTCCTCGAACTCGTCGTTGCCGACTTTTGGCGAGGTATGCGCGACCTCGAGCAGCATGCGTTCCAGGTCGTCCAGAAGCGTCGCCGCCTGCGTGTCGCCCTGCTGCAAGGCTGCCTGGCGGTACAGACGATTGGACTCGAGCAGGTCCGACGCCTCTTCGCGTTCGTACGAGATGTCGACGCCGCCCGCCGCGCCTGGAGTGGCGTTCGAAAGTTCGGCGAGGATCATTCGCGACTTTTCGAAATGGTCGGTCAAGGCGACCAGCAGTACACGCTGGCGGCCGCGTTCGAACTGCTCGTTGCTGGCTAGGGTTTTCGCTACTTCCGGAGTTACCGCCGGCGCGACGTTCGAATACTTGCCCATGTAGTAGCCCGAGACGCCGACCGTGAGCATCGCGGCCACCGCGCCCCAGGACTTCCAGCTCATCACCGGAGCCTTGGAAACCTTTGCCGCAGTCCTCGGCAGTTGCGGACGCAACCGGTTCCAGACCTCCGCGCCGTACATCGGACCACGTTCGGGAACCCGCACTGTGTCCAGCGACTCGAGCATGCGGCGCAGGGCTTCGAACCGCTGGCGGCAATCGCCGCAGTCCCGCAGATGGGCGTCAATCGTCGAAGGAGCTTCGGGCTCTCCGTAGTAATGCAGAATCATTTCTTCTTCGTTCGGATGCGTCGTCATCATCATGTCGTTGTCACGCTCGCCCAGGGTGTCAGCGCCTTACGGAGCTTCTGAACGGCCCGGAAAATACTGTGTTTTGCCGCGTTGTTACCGATGCCCAGGACACCGCCGATCTCGTCGATCGACTGACCTTCGAAATGCCGCAGGACAAACGCCGTGCGTTCCTGCTGGCTCAAACCTTCGAGCGCGCGGTCGAGCGTTTCCTGCATCTTTCCGCTGACGTACAAACGGTCCGGCCCGGCGCCCGATTCACGCAGATGTTCGAGGATCGTGTCGCTTTCCACCGTCTTGCGGGAGCGGATCAGATCCAGCGAATAGTTCGCCGCGATGCGGTACACCCAGGTCGCAAACGAGGCACGGTTTTCATACCGGTGCAGTTGCTTGTAGGCGCGCAGAAACGCTTCCTGCACGACGTCCTCCGCGTCCTGCTCATTGCCGGTCATCCGGTAGGCAAGGCGAAAGACGGAGCGGCTGTGGAGTTCCACCAGCACGCGAAACGCGTCCTGATCTCCGGCTTGCGCGGCTGCGATTGCCGCCGCCTCGTCGCTCATTTCCATTGCCCTTTAGACTATGGGACAGCCCGGCGGTTAGGCTAATTCTTCTGAAACTGTGTGAGTTTATCGAGACGGAGGCTGCCGGCGGTTTCGTGCAGCAGGTACGTCTTGGGTTGGTGCAGGAACAGCGTCCGGTAACGCTGCTGGGCGTCGATCCAGAACTGTGTGTCTTCGCCGTAACGGGCGTCGCCGAACGGGACGCTGCGGAAGACTTCTGCGCGACCAAAGAAGCTGCCGCCGACAACGCATTCTTCGAGGTCGATGAGCTTGGCGGGATCGTAAAAGTCGACCACGGCGAGCTTTGGACCGGTGACGCGGAAGCCGCCAGCTAGCAGGTCGACGTTTTCGCGCTCGAGAATTTCGACGCGCGTGGCCAGATGGTCCGGCGTGTATTCGTCGTCGCTATCGAGCAGCGAAATATAGCCACCCTGGGTGTGGCGAATGCCGAGATTGCGTGCCGCTCCCGGCCCCGCGTTGGCTTGGCGAAAGTAGCGAACACCGGGCGGAAGGATCTCGCTCGTGTTGTCCGTGCCGCCGTCGTCGACGACGATGATTTCCCAGTTCGTGTAGGTTTGCGCCTGCACAGAATCGAGCGCGCGGGGCAGCAGGTGCGCACGGTTGAACGTCGGAATCACCACCGAGACAAGGATCGGCATCAGTTGTTATTGATGATGCCGATGTCGTCCAGCAATTCCTCGCGGGTGGGCATCTGCATCGGTTCGGTGACCTCTTCCCAATCCACGCAATCGAGGCAAATGACCTTCAGGCGGTCCCGTTCGATCTTGCGCTGGCCGCTTTTGGCGATGTACACCGCCTGAAAGCATTTGGAGCAAGTGTATTCGCGACTGCCGGCGAGCGGAGTTCCGCCACGTGACTTGGGCAGTCCGACGATCGCTTCGGGTTTGTCGCTCTCACTCATCAGGCTTTGTCTGGCGGTATGGGCAGCAGCGTACCACGCCCCAGCAACCATTTGGGATCGAGGCGCCGCTTGACCTCGCAAAACGCGGCGATTTGCGCGTCGTTGTACTGCAGCTTCAGAAAGTGCGCTTTGCGTTTGCCAAGGCCATGTTCGGCCGAAACGGTTCCACCGAGCGACACCGCTTTGGCGGCGATTTCCGTCATCAGTTCCTTGGCGCGATCGAACTGCGCTTTGGTTTTGGGCAGCAGGTTGACGTGGACGTGCGCGTCGCCGATGTGCCCATAAATAACGTACTGGCCGGGCATTTCATGATCCATCACCTGGCGGTACCACAGCAGCATGTCCTGGTTGCGGTCGAGCGGAACCGCGCAGTCCGAACCGACTTTTAAGAAACCATTGCGGATCACGGTTTCGTTGACCTTTTCCGGCAGCGAGTGGCGGAACACGCGGAAACGTTCGCGATCGGCAGCGCTGGCGGCCACCCACGAATCGTCGGCGAGCAACCCGGGGAACTCCAACCGCTCGTCCCACAGCGCTTCCTGTTCGGGCGTTTCGACTTCCGCCTCAATCATCAGCGCGGATTGCGCGGCCGCCGGAACTTTGGCGTCGAGCAGACGTAGCGACCCGTTGTCGAGATACTCCAGCATCCGGAGGCCGGACGTCGCGCGCCAGGCGTCGACGGCGTTCCAGGCTTGCTCTTCGGTTTCGAAGAAAAATACGCCGGTGAGCAACTGTCCCTTGGGCGCCGGATGCAGCTTTACTTCGGCCTCGGTGACGATGCCGAGCACGCCTTCGGAACCGATGAACAGGTCCACCCAATCCATTCCAGGCTTGAGCGGAAACGCTACCGAATGCTTGGTGGTGTGCGGCAGCGGAACCTCGGTAACGTCGAAGTCGATCGCCTCGCCGCGGCGAAACGTCCGCAGCGTTCCGTCGGCCATCACGACGCGAAGCGCGTTGATGTGAGCGCGCGTGGCACCCCAATAAAAGCAGCGCGAACCACTGGCGTTGGTGGCGATCATGCCGCCGAGCGAAGCGGTGTTCTCCGTTGGATCCGGCGCGTACACCTGCCCCTTGGCCTTGGCGGCCGCTTGCAGGTCCCGCAGGATGACGCCCGCTCCCACGTTGGCGAAACCGTCCTTGATTTCGCATTTGCGGAAGCGTTCGAGCCCGATCATCCAGCCTTCATGACCGATGGAACCACCGGCCACACCGGTCCACGAACCCGCGACCGTAATAGGGATGTTCTTCTCGTAGGCCTCGCGCACGATGGCCTGTAGTTCTTCTTCCGTCTCCGGCCGGAATGACCGCTCTACCGTGCCCGCGTAACCGCCGGCGTCCTTAAACTCTTCCATCTATACTTCCAAAATCACCGGCACAATGAGCGGCCGGCGCGAGGT